>CAIYZX010000182.1 GCA_903930745.1 uncultured Chloroflexota bacterium
CCTGGCGCGATCCGGGTACGTCTCGTGGGGGCCCGTGCCGTACCAGGCCAGGTCCTCAAGGCCCGCGCGCAGGACGACGGTGGTGCCCAGGCGCGGCAGGTCCGCCAGCGCGTCCGGGACCTGGGCCTCCTGGCGCACACGTAGCCGGCCGGGCCCGTCTGTCGATAGGCGGATGGTCATCGGCACCACGATCCCCGTGGCCGTGGTCCAGTCCGCGCGCAGGACCGTGGCGTCCGCCTCGCGGGTCACCTGCGGGTTCGCGGGCGCCACGTGGCGGAGGCCCCAGGCCTCCCAGCGATCGGCCATGCCGCCGATGCGGTCGTTGTCCGTGGGGGCGCGCCAGAGCGCGAGCGTTGGCACCGCGGCGAGAGCCGGGTGGGGGAGCCGTCCGTCGCCGCCGATGGCGACGTCGCCGCTCCAGGCACCCGCCTTGTTGACCTCGGCGAACTGCGTGCCCGGCTCGTCATCGCCGGCGGGCAGCTGGGCCCAGGCCACCTCGTGACCCGCGGGCGCCCACGCTGCCGCCTCCGCGAGCGTGAAGCGCATCGTGGCCACGCGCTCCCCGGTGACGCCCAGCCAGGCGCCGCCATCGGCCGGCCAGCCCGCCAGGACCGTCTCGGCGCGCTCGCCCGGGCGCACGGCCGGCAGCGCCAGCTCGCCCGAGGCGACGGGCCGCCCATCGGCATCCAGCGTCCACGCCCCCCGCAGCCAGCCCAGGTCGCGGAAGTCACCGCGGTTCTCCACGATCACGCGCCCGCTCCCGGGCCATCCCGGTCCTGGGGTCACGCGCACGGGCGCGGCGATGTGCGCCAGCTCCTTGAGCGCGGGCTTGGCAGAGCGGTCCGGGAAGTTCAGGCCGTCCAGGACGAACGTGCCGTCGTTGGGCCGGTCGCCGAAGTCGCCGCCGTACGCGGAGCGCACCGTGCCATCCGGGAGCCGCTGGTCCAGGCCGTGGTCGCGCCACTCCCAGATGAAGCCGCCCTGGAGACCGTGCGTGGCCTCGATGGCGTCCCAGTACTCGCCCAGCGTCCCGCAGCTGTTGCCCATCGCGTGGCTGTACTCGCACAGGATCAGGGGGTGCCGCTGGTCCGGCGAGGCCGCGTAGGCCGTGATGGCACTGATGGGCGCGTACATGGGGCAGACGATGTCCGAGACGCGCTGGTCGCTGAACCAGTCGAAGCGGATGGCGCCCTCGTAGTGGATCGGCCGGGACGGGTCATACGCGCGGACCCAGCCGGCGGCCGCGTCGTGGTTGGCGCCGTGCCCGGACTCGTTGCCCAGGGACCACAGGATCACGCTGGGGTGGTGCCGATCGCGGACCACCATGCGCGCCACGCGCTCCAGCCACTGGTCGCGGTAGCGCGGGTCATGGCAGAGGTCGTCCAGGTACGCGTGGCTCTCGATGTCCGCCTCGTCGATGACGTACAGGCCGTGCTCGTCGCACAGGTCAAGGAACGCCGGGTCATTGGGATAGTGCGAGGTGCGGACCGCATTGACGTTGTGGCGCTTCATGTGGACCACGTCCGCCACCATGTCGTCCTGGCTCACCACGCGCCCGGTCGCCGGGTTGAAGTCGTGGCGGTTGACGCCGTGGATGAGCACGGGCCGGCCGTTGACCAGCAGCTCCTTGGCCGTGACCTCCACGCGCCGGAAGCCGATCCTGCGCTGGACGGTCTCCACCACGGTGCCATCGGGGTCCAGCAGCGAGACC
>CAIYZX010000183.1 GCA_903930745.1 uncultured Chloroflexota bacterium
CCCACGTTCTGGACCGTCCTGGGCAACAACCTGCTGCTGCTCGCCTCGGTCCCCGTGGCCATCGTCATCCCGCTGCTCGTGGCCTACCTGCTGAACGAGCACGTGGTGGGATGGCGGTTCTTCCGCTCCGTCTACTTCCTGCCCACGGCCATCAGCTGGGTGGTCATCGGCATGGTGGGCATCCGCTTCTTCGCCCTGGAGGGGATCCTCAACACGGTCCTCGCCACCTTCGGGATCCCGCTCAAGACCAACATGCTGGGCGGCGAGCTCTCCGCGATGGCGGCGGTGATCATCACCTTCATCTGGTCCATGTTCGGCACCAACACGATCATCTTCATCACCGGGATGGCCACGCTTGACCGGGAGATCTACGAGGCGGCGCGCGTCGACGGCGCGTCCGCGTTCACCACCTTCCGCAAGATCACGATCCCGATGCTGACGAGGTTCATGCAGTTCGCGTTCATCATGACCCTCATCACCGCGTTCACCGCGCTGTTCAGCCTGATCTTCACCATGACGGGCGGAGGCCCGGGCTTCGGCACCACCACGCTCGAGTTCTACGTCTACCAGCAGGGCTTCAAGGTGGCGGTCTTCGGCTATGGCGCCGCCATCGGCATCGTGCTCTTCCTGGTGATCTTCGCGATCTCCCTCGCCCAGCTGCGGATCTTCCGCAGCCCGATGGACTAGGCGGCCGACGTGCGGCGCTCCCCCCTGACCCGGATCTCGCGCGGCCTCACGTTCCTCGTCCTGTGCGTGGTCGTGATCGTGATGCTCTTCCCGTTCTACTTCATGGTGGTGACGGCCTTCCGGTCGTACGACCAGTACCTGCTGGGCAGCGGCTTCTCGCTGGAGTCCTGGGGCGTCCTCTTCGACCACATCCCGGTGGCGCGCCAGCTGCTCAACTCCACGCTGGTCACGGGCGGCGCCGTGCTGCTGATCGTGATCGTCTCCACGCTGGGCGGGTTCGCCTTCGCCAAGCTGGAGTTCCGCGGCTCCGCCACCGTCCTGCTCGCCGTGCTGGCGGGGATGATGATCCCGATGCAGTCCATCATCATCCCGGAGTTCGTGAACATCGCGTCGCTGGGACTGGTGAACAGGCTGCTGGGCGCCGTGCTGGTCTACGCCGCCCTGGGCGCCCCCTTCGCCACGTACCTCATGACCACGTACTTCCGCGGGATCCCCACGGAGCTGATCGAGGCCTCCGTGATGGACGGCGCCTCCTACTGGCAGATCTTCCTACGGGTGATGGTGCCGCTGGCCGTCCCCGCGATCACCACGGTGGCCGTGCTCCAGGTCATCCAGATCTGGGGCGATCTGCTGGTGGGCCTGCTCTTCCTGCAGCAGCCGGACGTGCGCACGATCACGGTGGGCCTGGCCACGCTGCAGACCTCGCGCATGGTCAACGTGCCGGCGCTCATGGCGGGCTCCATCGTGAGCGCGCTCCCTGCGATCATCGTCTACCTGGTCTTCCAGCGGAACCTGATCCGCGGGCTGACGATGGGGGTTGGCAAGTGATGCTCGAGGCGGACGTGGGATCCCTGAGCGCGCACGAGCGGCGGGAGGCGATCGCCCGCCTGGTGGACGCGGACGCGCGGGTGTCGGTGGCGGACCTCACGGTGCGCTTCGGCGTGACGGACGCCTCCATCCGCCGGGACCTCATCCTGCTGGAGGAGACCGGCCGGCTGCGGCGGATCCACGGCGGGGCGGTCAGCCCCACGGCGCGCGTGGCATCCGGCGTGTATGCGTCCAAGAACCGGGTCCGCCGCGAGGAGAAGGGCCGGATCGCCGCCGCGGCCGCCCGCCTGGTGGCGCCGGGCGACGTGGTGATGTTCGACTCCGGTACCACGGTGGCCTCCATGGCCGCATCCATCCCCGCGCCCCTGCGCGCACCCAATGCATTCACCGCCGTCACCTGGTCGCTGCCCGTGCTGGACGAGCTGGGCTCGTGGGAGGCGCCGCATCTCGTGGTGGTGGGCGGGCTGTACCTGCCGGACTACCGGGCCTTCGTGGGGCCGCAGGCGATCGCCGCCCTGTCCGAGCTCACAGCCGACGTGGTCTTCCTGGGCTGCGACGGGCTCTCGGTGGATGCCGGCCTCACCACGCCGCACGTGCTGGTGGCGGAGGTTGGCGCGGTGGCCGCCGCGCGGGCACGCCGGGTGGTGGCGCTGGCCGATGGCTCCAAGCTGGGCCGGGCGGGCTTCACGCCGATCGTGCCGCTGGCGCGGCTGGACGTGCTGATCACGGACGCGGG
>CAIYZX010000184.1 GCA_903930745.1 uncultured Chloroflexota bacterium
CCGACCCGAAGGCGGCGGTCTGGGGCCGCGTCCAGCTCGCGCGCAACCTGCGCCGCCCGCGCACGCTTGAGCTCGTCACCGAGATGGCGGACGAGTTCGTGGAGCTCCACGGCGACCGCCTCTTCGGCGACGACGAGGCCATCGTGGCCGGGTTCGCGAAGATCGGCCCGTACCGCGTGGCGGTCGTGGGTCAGCAGAAGGGCCAGGACACCGAGGAGAACGTCCGCCGCAGCTTCGGCATGCCGCACCCCGAGGGGTACCGCAAGGGCATGCGCATCATGGAGCTGGCGGAGCGCAGCGGCCTGCCGGTCGTCACGTTCGTGGACGTTCCCGGCGCCCACCCGGGCCCGGAGTCCGAGGAGCGGGGCATCGCCGAGGCCATCGCCCGCAGCGTGGGCCTGATGAGCCGCCTCAAGACGCCCATCGTCACCGTGATCACGGGCGAGGGCGGCTCCGGAGGCGCGCTCGCGATCGCCGTGGGCGACGTGGTGCTCGCGCTCGAGAACGCCGTCTATTCCGTGATCTCCCCGGAGGGCTGCGCGAGCATCCTCTGGCGGACCACGGACGAGGCGGCCACCGCGGCCCTCGCCATGAAGATGAGCGCGCAGGACCAGCAGGCCCTGGGCGTGGTGGACGAGGTCATCGCGGAGCCCGCGGGCGGCGCCCACACGGACATCCCCGAGACCGCCCGCCGCCTCAAGGCGGCCATCGTCCGCGAGCTGGACCGCCTGTCCGCCATCCCGGTGGAGACGCTGGTGGACCAGCGCTACCGGCGCTACCGTTCGCTCGGCGCGTACACGGAGGTCGCCACCCCGTCGTCCACGCCCATCCCACCCGCCAAGCCCGGGTTCGCCGGCCGTCTCCGGGGTCTCCTCGAGGCCGGCTCCCGTGTCATCCCCGCGCCCCTCTCCGTGGGCCGCCGCAACGAGCCTCCCGCTCGCGAGGACGTCTAGCCGATGCCCGAACAGTCACGCGCGTCCGACCGGCCAGGGGCCGCCCGCGCCGCCGATCACGCCGAGCTTGCCCGCCTCGCGGACACGCTCGTGCCTGCCCTCGTGGCCAAGCTGACCAGCAGCGGCCTCGGCGAGGTGGAGATCCACGAGGGCACCTGGAAGGTGCGCGTCCGGCGCAACGCCGCGGGCGGCCGCCGCGCCGGCTCCAGGTCCGCGGCCCACGCCCCCAGCGCGCCCTCCGCGCCGGCCCACGCGCCGAAGCCCGCGGCCCCCGCCGCGCCGGAGCGCGTCATCGCCACCGCCCCCACCGTGGGCGTCTTTCGCCCGTCCGTGCACGAGGGCGCCACCGTCCGCTCCGGCGACCGCATCGGCACCGTGGACCTGCTGGGCATCCCGCAGGACGTGGTGGCCCCCATCGACGGTGTGCTCGTGGAGCTCTACATCAAGGCCGGTGAGGCCGTGGAGTACGGCGAGGACGTCGCCGCGTTCGAGCCGCCGGCGCCCCCGAAGGACGCCGATGCCGACGCCGACCCCGGGGCGGTCAAGGGCGGGGAGGGCTGAGCGAGGTGGTCTCCCGAGTCCTCATCGCCAACCGAGGCGAGATCGCCCTGCGCATCCTGCGCGCCTGCCGCACCCTGGGTGTCGAGGCCGTCGTTGCCTACTCGGAGGCTGACCGGGAATCGCTCGCGGTGATGCTCGCGGACGAGGCCATCTGCATCGGCCCGTCCGACGCGCGCCGCTCGTACCTCTCCGCTCCCGCGGTCATCTCCGCGGCCATGGTCACCGGCTGCGACGCCATCCACCCGGGCTACGGCTTCCTGTCCGAGGACGACGCCTTCGCGGACGCCGTCCGCGCCCACGGCCTCACGTTCATCGGCCCATCCGCGCACGTGCTGGAGAAGTTCGCCTCCAAGGCGGAGGTCCGGCGCCTGCTCGCGGAGCACGGCCTGCCCACCGTCCCGGGCTCCGGGCTCCTGCTGGACGACGAGCACGCGCTCGCCGAGGCGGAGCGCATCGGCTACCCCGTCCTGGTCAAGCCGTCCGCGGGCGGCGGTGGCAAGGGCATGCGCATGGTCCGCTCCGCGCGCGAGCTCTCGGCCGTCCTGCCCATCTGCCGCTCCGAGGCCAAGGCCGCCTTCGGCGACGACTCCATCTACATGGAGAAGTGGCTCGAGGAGAACCGCCACGTGGAGATCCAGGTGGCCGTGGACAAGTTCGGCCACGGCGTCCACCTGTGGGAGCGCGACTGCTCCATCCAGCGCCGCCACCAGAAGATCCTGGAGGAGTCACCGTCGCCGGCGATGACCCCGGCTGGCCGCGCGGAGCTCGCGGACCGGGCGATCAGGAGCGTCGTCGCGGCGGGCTACGAGAACGTGGGCACGCTCGAGTTCCTCGTGGACAACGACGGCAACGCGTACTTCATCGAGATCAACTGCCGCATCCAGGTGGAGCACCCGGTCACGGAGATGCTCACCGGGATCGACCTCGTGGCGACCCAGATCCGCATCGCCGCCGGCGAGCCGCTGGGCTTCACGCAGGCGGACATCCCGCAGCGCGGCCACGCCATCGAGTTCCGGATCAACGCCGAGGACCCGGCGCACGACTTCCGCCCCGGCGCGGGCACCATCGAGCGCTTCAACGCGCCCGGCGGCCCCGGCGTCCGCTTCGACTCCCACGCCTACGTTGGCTACGACGTCCCGCCGTACTACGACAGCCTGCTGGGCAAGCTGATCGTCTGGGGTCCCACCCGCGAGGCGGCGATCGCCCGCGGCAAGGCCGCCCTGGGCGAGCTCGTGGTGGAGGGCGTGACCACCAACATCGCGATCCACAAGGCGCTGCTCGTCTCCGAGCCGTTCCTTGAGGGCCGCTTCACCACGAACCTCATGGACCGGATCGGCAGCGCGGCGTTCCTCGCCGCCTCCGAGCGCGTCTCCTGATGCACCGCCGCGACGCTGAGCTCGTGCAGCCCTGCACGGACACGCAGCGCGGCACGCCCCGCCATCCCGCACCCTGCCAACCGACCCCGCCCCGCTGGAGCCCCACGTGACCGACACGCCCGCCGACGCCGCGAGCACCGTGACATCAGCGCCCGAGCTGCCGTTCTCCGTCAAGGTGATCGAGAGCCTCATCCCGCACCGCTGGCCCTTCCTCCTGGTTGACCGGATCACCGAGTACGACCCGGCGAACAGGCGGATCGTGGGCCGCAAGGCCGTCACCGCCACGGAGTGGTTCTTCCAGGGCCACTTCCCGGGCCTGCCGGTCATGCCGGGCGTGCTCCAGGTGGAGGCGCTCGCCCAGACGATGGCCTGCTACGTGGGCATGCAGCCGGGCTTCGGCGACCGCATCGGCCTCTTCGCGGGCATCGACGAGGTCCGCTTCAAGCGCGTGGTGGTCCCGGGCGACATCCTGACCCTGGAGATCACCATGGAGAAGCTGGGCAGCCGGTTCGGCAAGGGCCGTGGCGTGGCCAGCGTGGACGGCGAGGTGGCCTGCGAGGGCCTGCTGTCGTTCATCATCCCGCCCGCCGGGGTGCTCAAGTGACCCGGATCGCGGTCCTCTCCGACATCCACGGCAACCTGCCCGCCCTCGAGGCGGTGGCCGCCGAGATCCGCCGCCAGCGCCCGGACGCGGTGCTCGTCGCGGGCGATCTCGTCCTCAACGGGCCGAACCCCAACGGCACCGTGGACGCCCTGCGCTTCCTCGAGTCCGAGGGCGCGTACATCGTGAGCGGCAACACGGACATCGCGGTTGGCGACTTCGACTACACGTCCGCGTTCCCGCAGTGGGCCGACGGCGTGCCGGAGGCGGTTCAGGCCGCGGCCGAGTGGGCGCACGACGAGCTGGGCGACGACCAGCTGGCATGGCTCCGCCGGCTGCCGGCAGAGCGCCGGATGCGCGCCTCCGACGGGACGCTGGTGCTCGTGGTCCACGCGTCACCGGGCTCCCAGACCCGGGGCTTCGACCAGGTGCTGGATCCCAACGTCATCTTCGAGCGCGCCGCGGGGACGGACGCGCGGGTCATCTGCGTGGGCCACACCCACCTGCCCGAGGTCCGGGACCTGGGCTTCAAGATCATCGTGAACGCGGGCTCTTGCGGGTACGTCTTCGACGGCGACCCCACCGCGTCCTGGGCCATCGTGGACATCCACGAGGGCAACATCTCCGCCGAGATCCGCCGCACGCCGTACGACGTCCTCTCGGTCGCCAACGCCATCTCCGCGCGCGGACTCCCGGGGGATGTCTACCGCGCGGCCACCGTCCGCACGGGGAAGCTTGTCCGATGAGCTGGTCCTGGCCTGCACGGCCCCGCCGCGTCGTCATCACCGGCATGGGCATGGTCACCGCCCTGGGCAATGACGTGCCCGCCACGTGGGCCGGCCTCGTCGCGGGCCGCTCCGGCGTGGGAACGATCACGCAGTTCGACCCGGCCCGGGTGGCCAGCCGCGTGGCGGGCGAGGTCAAGGACTTCGACCCGTCCGGCGTGCTGGACCGCAAGGAGATGCGCCGGACGGACCGGTACATCCAGTTCGGCCTCTACTGCGCCCGCCAGGCGATGGACCAGGCCGGGCTCCCCGGCCGCTTCGACGACGACATGGCGGCCCACGCGGGCGTCATCCTGGGCTCCGGCCTCGGCGGCGTCTCCACGCTGTTCGACAACGTGCTCGTGATGGCGGA
>CAIYZX010000185.1 GCA_903930745.1 uncultured Chloroflexota bacterium
CTCCTGCTGGAGCGGGTTCGTGTCCTGGTACTCGTCCACGCTGAACCAGCGCTTGCGTGCGCGGACGATGTTCGCCGCGTCCTCGTCCTCCGCGAGCAAGTCCACCGTTCTGAGCAGCAGGTCCTCGAAGTCCATCCTGCCCGCGCGGTTCTTCGCGCGCTCGTACCCGTCATAGACGCGGGCGACGAGGTCCCCGGGGATCGGCGGCTCCCTGCCCTCGCGCTCCGCGGCCTCCTCGTAGTCCCGCGGCGCGATGCGGCGGGTCTTCGCCCACTCGATCTCGTCCGCGAGGTCCTTCGACGGCGTGAACGTGTACCTGCCGGGCAGCCGCCTCGCGAGCGGCGCCACCAGCGGGGCCTTCGAGTCCAGCAGCTCCGGCAGCGGATCGCCGTCATGGCGCGATGGCCAGAAGTGCCGGATCTGGCTCAGCGCGTGGGCGTGGAACGTCCGCGCGGTCACGCCGGGCAGGCCCAGGCCCCGCAGCCTGGCGACTATCTCCCCCGCCGCCTTCTCCGTGAACGTCACGATCAGCACCTGGTCCGCCGGGACCACGTCCGTGGCGATCGCGTACGCCGTCCGGCGGCTGATCACCCTCGTCTTGCCGCTGCCGGCACCGGCGTGGATCGCGACCGGACCGCTCACCGCCTGCACGGCGACAAGCTGCTGCGGGTCCAGGTCCTCCAGGAGCTGCTCCGGGTTGATGTTGCTCACCACCGGAGGCTAGCAGTTGCCACTTCGCTGCGGCCTATCGCGGGTTCATCCCCTTCCGCTGCCCCGCCCCTCGCCCGCCGGCTCCTCCCGGGCCCCTCTCTGGCCGGTTCCTCGCCCGGGCCCGTGGCACACCAGTGGCACACGCGGGGGAGCAGGTGTGTCTCCCCCTGGTCCGTTTCGCCACGTCGCGGCCAACCGCAACCATCCGCGCACAAGCGGTTGCGCTTGTCCGCTACCAGGCAACACGTTGCGGCGTGACGGACCCGCGCCCGCACAACCGGTTGCGGTTGGGCGCTACCAGGCAACACGTTGCGGTTGGCCGCAACGACCCGCGCGGGGCGGGTCGTGCGGGAGGGGGCGTGGACACACGCACGGACCAGCGCGGATCGGCAGGAGTGGTTGCGGTTGGCCGCTACGTGGTCAAACGCACCCGGAATCAACACCGCCGCCTCCGGGCGAACGGGAAACGGGTGAGGTGAGCGCAGAGGACCAGGCTAATGACGCCCGAGGGTCGCCCAATAGGAGCGGAAGCGCAGCTGGGACTCCAGTTCGGCGCGGGCCAGGGAGTCTCGGCACGCGTCGCCCCAGGCGTCTGCGGCCAGGACCCACGCGAGGACCACCGGCGGGACGCCGAAGACCACCACGGCCGCGGAGACACCAGGATCCGGGGACGTCAGGTGGGGCCAGAGGAGCAGCGCCAGCGCCAGGGCCAGCGCAACGGGCACCCAGCCGGCAACGAGGAGCGAGAGCATGGCGTCCTCGGCATCCAGCTCCGAAGCGCGTGACCACGCGAGATCGCGAAGGGCAGGCGATGGGCGCCCGTGGAGC
>CAIYZX010000186.1 GCA_903930745.1 uncultured Chloroflexota bacterium
AGCCGAATTCGCCTCCACCACCTCCACCCTCCGGGCCACCTGGCGTGTCCGCGGGAGGACGACCAACGGCCCCTGCGACCCGGGCCACGTGGATCGCATGCAGACGTCCGGGCTCGTGGGACGAGTCCTACACGGGCCAGACACCCCCTGCGCCATCTCTCACGTCCGTGACCGTCGCATGACAAGGCGGCTGACAGCCATGGCGCGTCAGCCGCTCCACGATATCCATGCCGTCGGGGAACAGCGCACGGGTACCTTCATGCAGACGAGTCTCACCATCTACGCAGAGGACGCGGTTGCGAGCGCATCGCTTGCGCTCGTGGATCCGCGCCTCGCGGACCTGCTCGTCTCGCCCCGGCCCATCGTGACCATGGGCGCAGACGTTCGCGCCCTGGCGGATGGCCGCCGTCTGCTGCTCCCCGTCCTTGACCTCGCTCGTGACGAGATCCTCCTCGCGGCGCCGGACGGGCTGCGTGGTGATCCATCCCGCCGGCTGGCCACCCAGGCGCACCCCGCGGTCGTCCGCATCGGTCCCTATCTCGTCCACGGCAGGCTGCACGCTCCGGCGTCCACGGATGCCTTCAGCGCCGCGCGGCATCGCGCGTGGATCGCCATCACGGATGCCGATGTGACGTGGAGCCAGGGTGGCCGCGTTCGCACCGTTGCCCACCCGGTGCTCCTCGTGAACGCCCGACGGGTCGCGGCGCTGAAGCCGGACGGCGACCAGATGCGCGACATGCGCGGGGCGATGGTGGCGTCGTCCTGGGTCACCGCGGGCCACTAGCCCCGTCGGCGGGCCCGGGGGCCCGCCCTAGGACTCGACGATCGGGGCCTCCACCTCGACGCCGCCCGGCTCGCCCGATGCGCTCGTCAGCGGCTCGTCCGTGATCGATGCCGCCGTCATCTGCGTCCGGTTCACGAGGAGCAGATCGAACCGGCTGATGACGCGCCGATCCGCCAGCGACCTGGCGGAGACGTTCGTCAGCGGCAGGAAGCGCGGGTCCTGGCCTTCCACGATGCCGGCCACGGACATCCCGGGGAAGACGTGCACGAGGCCGGTGATCACGTGGCCGGGCGTGAAGACGAGGAAGCGGCGAATCTGCTTGGCGATGTACTCGGGCGAGCGCAGCGCGCCGGGCACCGGCGTGACGTCCGGGGTTCGGGTGATGGCGAGGAAGGTGACCTCGTCCGGGTTCACCCACAGCTCCGGGACCACGAGCGACGTGGGCTCGCCGTTCCGCTTGAGCAGCCGGGCATCGGAGAGGCGCAGGTAGCCGTTGCCGTGGTTCACCCGGTCCGAGAGCCGACTGAAGCGCCCAAGGGAGATCCGGCCGCCAACGCGGAGATGCGGGCCCACGAGCTCGATGTCGAACTGCTCGCCACCCTCGGTGGGCGGCAACGCGTCAAAGCCGCCGCCGAAGCCCCATTCGTTCACGCTCTATCACCTGCAGGTCTGCCTGTTGTCTGGCAACGCGGCCGCGCGCTCCCCTGCATGGCCGAGAAGATGGCTGCGGATCACCGTCCGCGCGTCAGCCGGCGGGCTGGGCCCCCGGCAGCGGCGACCAGGGCGCCGACTCGTACATGGAGATGCCGGTGATCCGCTCTGTCCGAGAGATCTGCTCGCGGTTGACGAGGACGACGTCCTGCCGTACGGGCACACCCTGGCCGCCCGAGATGCCCACCACTGCATCCGTCAGCGGCACGAACCGCGCCCATCCGGACAACGGCGCGAGCGGCAGGGAGACGGGCGACCGGTGGAGGCTGCCGGTGACGACATACGGCCCCACCTGGACCATCACGCGGTCCTGCACCGTTCGCTGGCGCCGGCGGGGATCGCCCCGGTGACCGTGGACCTCGATCACATGCAGCTCGCGGCGCTCCACCTCGAGCTCGTGCATGTCCAGCTCGCGGCCATCATCGATGGACTGGAGGTGGGCGTTGTGGAACATCAGGAGGTCGATGTCGTTGACGCGGTCGGACAGGCGGCCGTCACCGACCTCCACGTCACCCTGCACTCGGCAGTCAGCCGCCCATGCGACAAGTTGCTCTCGCATACCCTCTCCAACGTGCCCGGTCTGCCGTCACACTTCGCCGTTGCGCCTGCATCCTACTGCGCCGGATGCGAAAGCGGTACCGGCCGATGCGCCCGAAGCGACCGGCGCACCTGTGCGGGCGAGCGCCAGGTGGTGCGTGGACGCGCCACTCATGGGATGGCAGCCGCCGCCAGGTCCGCGAGCGCCGGGTCAAGCGTGGTGATCACGTAGACGATGTCGCCCCTGGCTGCGACGTAGTCACGTGCCTGCTCGCCCCCGTAGTCGATCTGCGTCCACGGCGTGCCGTTGAGCTTCACGCCGGTTCGCGTGATGCCGCTCCCGGACGTGGCGAGCCACGAGTCAATGACCAGTGCGGTCGTCTTGTCGATCGCCATGCCCTTGACGGTGATGGCGAGGATCGTCAGGTCCGACTCGCCGGAGTCGTCGCCCGCCATCGCCACCGAGAGGTCCGACGCACCCAGGCTCTCCACGCGGAGCGCGGCCAGGATGGCCCGGCTCCCCTGGTCGTCGAGGAGGAAGTCCTTGCCGTTCGCGGACTGCGCCGTGAGCGCGATGCCGTTCACCTCGGCCGGCAGGGCCGCCTCCAGCTCCGGGGCGGCCGGCGACTCGGCGACCTGCGACTCGACGGGGGCCGGCACATCTGCGGACGGGTCCAGCGTGGGTGCCATGGTGGCCAGGGAGATCGCCCCGCCGTCGCCGCCGAGCGCCTTGTCGAAGGCAGACGCCAGGGCATCCACCTCCGGCAGCCCCGTTTCGCCGGAGGCCGCGAGGTAGACGACAATCCGGCCGTGGCGCAGCTGCAGGAACCGCGCGCCGGTCTGGTCCTCGGCGAGGAACGCCTGGTCACCCAGGTCCGAGCGATCGGTGACGGTCTGGCCCGCGTCCCTGGCGGCCTTCGCGGAGCGCACGACGGAGTCCACCGCACCGTCCCGGAAGCAGGTCACCGTGACGTAGACCACCGCCTGGGAGACGGTGTCGTCCATGGGCACAGGGCCAACGAGCGACATGGTCTTGCGGTCGATGTCGTACTGGGTGGCGCTCACGGTCCATCCCGCCGGCAGGTTGGCCGTGGCGGGGTCCGTGGCCCAGGCCTCCGCCTGGCACCCGGCGTCGCGGGGCGCCGCGAGCTGCCAGGCGGCGAGCCCCAGTGCGACGGCCGCAACGACGAGGGCGAGCATCGCGATGAGGCCCGAAGAGCCCCGGGCGCCGCCGGCGCCGTCGCCGGGACGGCGGGTGCGGGGATCGTCCTCGGTCGTGACGGCGGAGCGCCGGCGCGGCGCGTTGGGGTCTGGGCGAGGCGTTCTGGGCGTGGTCACCCGGTAAGCATGCCGTGCACGGGGAAACCGCGCACTGGCCCGGCATGCGGGCACCCGGTGGGGCTAGGCTTCTGGCACAACCGCTGGCACAGACCCACCCGTCCAGGAGCCGCCATGCCGATGACGCCGCGCGAGCGTGTGCTCGCCACCCTCGCCCACGAGACCCCGGATCGCGTGCCGATCATGCTGGGCCCCACGAACGCCACGGGCATCAAGATGTCCGTCTACCAGGGCATCAAGCGCCTGGAGGGCATCGAAGCGCCGGACGAGTACATCTACGAGTGGCCGGAGCTGGGCACGGCGAAGATCGACGAGCAGACGTACCGCCGCCTGCGGGCGGACGTGCGCGGCGTCCTGGACCACTACCCGGCGGAGACCCGCCGCTACAACGCGGAGCGGGATCCGCACTCCCCGTTCATCAGCGACTGGGGCTGCGGCCACATCGAGGGTCGCCCGGGCGAATGGTTCCCGGGCCTGCATCCCATGGCGGACGCCTACACGATCGAGGAGATCGAGGCGTTCCCGTGGCCGGACATGTCCGATCCCACGCGCTACGAGGGCATCCGCGAGGAGGCCCAGCGGCTCCGTGATGAGGGGCTGTACGCCAGCATCGGCTGCCCGTGGCTGGCCTTCCCGCTGGAACGGGCCTTCAGCCAGCAGGGCACGGACAACTTCCTCGCCAACCTCGCCGGAGAGCCGGAGTTCGCGGAGGCGCTCCTCTGGAAGACCCAGAGGCTCTGCAACGAGCTGATGGACGGCTTCCTGCGCGAGTGCGGCGACCTCATCGACATGGTGAAGATCGGCGACGACCTGGGCTCCCAGGTGGGCCTGCTGATGTCACCGCAGATGTACCGCCGGATCCTCAAGCCCATCCACGCGGACCAGATCGCGTTCATCAAGGCGCGGACGAAGGCACCCATCGTCTTCCACACGGACGGCGACGTGTACGACCTGCTGCCGGACTTCATCGAGATCGGCGTGGACGTGCTCAACCCGGTCCAGGCGTCTGCCGGCGGCATGAGCGACTTCGCCAACCTCAAGAGGCGCTTCGGGGAGAACCTGGTCTTCTGCGGCGGGATGGACACGCACCACGTGCTGCCGTCCGGCACGCCGGACGAGGTTCGTGCCGAGGTCAAGCGCGTCATCGAGACGCTGGGCAGCGACGGCGGCTACATGCTGGGCGCGGTCCACACGGTCATGGGCGACGTGCCGCCGGAGAACGTCCTCGCCATGGTGGACGCGGTGGAGGAGTTCGGGCACTACCCGCTGCGCGGCTGATCGCGTGGCCGGATGCCCGGTGACGGCGCCCGCGCGGGGACGGGCGCTAGAGCCGGCTGATGGTGTTCTTGAACTCCACCAGCTCCGCCACGGCCTTCCGGATGGCGGGCGGCGCGGTCTCCGTGACGGTGGGCTTGGCCAGGAGGCCCTCCACCATGTCCTTGAGGACCCTCGCCCGGCGCATGTAGGTCTGCGCGTGCTGGGCGGCCATGGACTGCAGGCCAACGCGCCGCACGGTCAGCCGAAACGTGTTGTCGAGGTCGTCCCAGGCCACCTCGAGAGCGTGCTGGTACCGCTCCTTCTGGCCCGGCGCCCACGGCTCAGGCGGCATTGTGCTCCCCGTCGGATGTCGTCGTCCCGGTGGACGTCTGGCCCATGGTAGGGGAAACGCGTGCATGCCATGTGCAATCCGCGCACGGTGCCCGAGATTCCGGGGTGCTCCGGTAGCATCCGCGCGTGTTGACCGTCGCCCGGAGCCCCCGCTGATGCGCCTCTACGCCATCGCCTGCGACGTCGTCGCGCGCGCCGTCTACCTGTGCGCGGCCCGGTCGCCGCACGTGGTGGATCTCAAGCTCTACGAGCGCGGCCTGCACAACGAGCCGAAGACGCTGCGCGAGCGGCTCCAGGAGGCGATCGACGCGGCCCCCGCCAACGCGGACGCCGTCGTCCTGGGCTACGGGCTCTGTGGCGGCGCCACGGCCGGCCTCGTGGCCCGCGACAAGCCGGTGGTCCTGCCGCGCGCCCACGACTGCATCACGCTCTTCCTGGGCGCCCGCGAGCGCTACAACGACGCGATGTCCGGCCCGGCCACCTACTGGTACGTCAACGACCAGCTGGAGCGCAACGACGGCTACCGCGCCGGCGTGGGCGGCCTCGCCATCGGCTCCGACACGGACGACCAGGTGGAGTCCATCCGGGCCGAGTACGTGGAGAAGTACGGCGAGGACAACGCGGACTACCTGATGGAGATCCTGGGCGGGTGGCGCTCCCACTACGGGCGCGCGGCCTACGTGACGATGGGCGTGGTGGACGAGTCCGTGTCCGTGCAGACGGCCCGCGACGAGGCGGACCGGCGCGGCTGGGGCTTCGACCAGGTGGAGGGCAGCATGGTGCTGCTCAAGCGCCTGCTCGACGGCGAGTGGGACGAGGACATGCTCATCCTGCAGCCCGGCGAGAGGCTGGCGATGAGCTATGACGACTTCGTGGTGAAGGCGGTCCCGGCGGGCTGAGGCCTGGGCGCGCCCTGCGGCACCGGCGCGCGCTCGGGGCTACTCGGCCGCGCCCAGGCGCCCCTCGCGGAACGCCGCCACGTACTCGGACCCGAACGGATCGCGGCCCAGCAGCACGTCCGCGGCCAGCCGCCACGCCTCGCCGTCCCGGTCCGCGCCGAAGAGGCGGCCAAGGTCCGACGCCACGGGATCGATGATCCCGGAGTCGATCCCGGCGTCCGCGGCGAGGTCGATGTAGACGTCGTTGAGCAGCCGCCGGTTGGGCATCCCGAACGAGACGTTGGAAAGCCCGCCCGTCAGGTGGATCGCAGACCCGTACTCCTCGCGCAGCTCGCGGGCGCAGGCAAGGACACTCGCCGCCGCCTCGCCGGCGACCGCCACGGGCAGCACCAGCGGGTCCACGAAGAGCCGCTCGCCCTCGATGTTGCGGGCCATCGCCAGCTCCACCATCGCGATCGCGTTGAGGGTCCGGTCCTCGGCCCCGGTAGGCATCCCGCCCTCGCCGGCCGCGGCGAGCACCACCGCACAGGAGGTGTCGGCGGCGAGGTCCAGGACCTCCGGCCGCTCCAGGGACGCCGAGTTCAGCAGGAGCTGGCCCCGCGGCTGCGTTGAGGCGGCCACGCCCGCGGCCAGCACGCCGATGTCCGACGAGTCCACCGCCACCGGGACCTGGGCCGCGGCCTCCACGGCCATCACGAGCCAGGCGATGGCCTCCGCGCGGCGTCCGGGATCCGGGGAGATCTCGTCCGCGTTGAGGTCCAGCCAGTCCGCGCCCGCGGCCTCCTGGCGACGGGCCAGGGCCTGGACATAGGCGGCCGCGGTGGCCGCGTGCTCGGCGGAGGCGTTCGGGCCGCCCTGGCGGCCCGGGAGTCCGTCCAGCCCCCACAGGACCGCGGAGGCCACGTGCTTGATCTTGCCCTGCGTGAAGTCACGCGTCGGGACGAGATCCGGGTGGACGGGCAGGACGCGCCGGGCGCCCGCCGCGTCCTCGAAGACGATGCCCACGCCGCCGTCCGGCAGCTCCTGCGCGTGCCGTCCGGTGCGCCGGAGGACGCGTGTGCAGTGGATGTTCTCGCCGATGACGAGGAACCGGTTGCCCGCGCGGTCCAGCCTCATGCCTGCTCCCCCTCGGCGCCCTTGGCCCTGGCCTTGGCCGCCCGGGCGTAGTGGTCGCGGCCCAGGAACGTGTTGCCCCAGGCGGACGTGCGCCGCAGGCTGTTGTCCTGGACCACGATGTCGCGCTCGAGCATCGTGAGCTCCTCACCGTACGGCTTGAGACGCTGGTACGCGTCCGCCCAGACGCAGGTGTGGCCCGGGACCTCGCACTGGCCGTCGTGGGCGCCGCCGCACGGGCCGTTGCGCTGGTTCTTCTGGCAGTGGCTCTCCGGGCAGAGGTAGGCGATGTCCGGGAGGCTGCAGTCACCGCAGTCGCGGCAGTCGAAGAGCGGCACCTTGGCGGCCTGCTCAAGGACGTGGAGCGGCTTGTCCAGGACCGTGGGCTCCACCTTCGCGTAGAGCTTGGACCAGGTGTTGAAGCCCGGGGTACCCGGCGTGAAGACGCGGTCGTGGAGGAAGCGGTCGAACTTGTACATGGGGCTCACGGCACCGCGGGCGCGCTTGCGGGCCTCCGGCGTGAGCGAGGCGGCATACGCCCGGCCGATCTCCGGCGTGGCCAGCCCGTCCCCGTCCAGCTCGAACGGCTGCACGGTGCCCGGGAGCGCCCAGGAGATGTCCTTGATCACGCTGCGCCAGTCGTCCGCCGGGTGGGCGTCCGCCAGCTCCAGGATCTTCGTGACGTCACCCGCGTCCTTGTGGACGGACAGGTAGATGCCGGCGAAGCCGAGGCCGCGGGCCATCACCACCTGCTTGGCGGCGAACTCCAGGAAGAACGCGCGACCCTTGTCCGGGGACTTCGCCTCGCGCTCGCAGACCTCGAGGAGGGCGTCGCTGACCACGCAGCCCGCCACCTTGCCGGCGTTGAACGTGCGGGCCACGCCGCCCGTGAGGACGAACGCGTTCGCGATGACCGGGATGTCCAGGCCCGTCTGGGCGAGCCACTGCTTGAGCACGGAGTTGGCGCGGGCGTCGTAGCCCACCTGGGTGATCGCGTAGTCCGCGCCGGCCCGGGCCTTCATCGCCAGCTTCAGGAACTGCGGGACCAGGTCCCGCTCCAGGCGCTTGAAGGGGTCGATGGCGGCGCCGAGGTAGAACCGGCTCGCCTTGGCCGCCGCCTCGGGATCCGTGCCGGCCTCGATCGCCTTGGCGGTGGCCTCGTCGCCCAGCTTGCGGAGGAGCTCGAGGAGGGAGACGGAGTCGATGTCGAAGACCGGCCGGGGCATCCCCTCGTAGCCGTCCGCCGGATAGTCGCCGGACAGCGCGAGGACCGTGCTCAGGCCGCGGGACAGGAGGTTCCAGCCCAGGCTCTGCATGGCGTTGCGGTTCCGGTCGCGGCACGCGACGTGGACGATGACGTCATGGCCGTGCTTCGCCGCCTGCTCGCCCAGGACGTCCGGCGGGAGCTTGGCGAAGCCGCCCGCGTTGTCCGTGATGCTGAGCGCGGTGATGCGCGTGTTGCCCGCGAGGTCTGCCGCGATCTTGAGCGGCTTGGCGCCCTTGGGGTCCTGGAGCGCGCCGGCCCACGGCACCAGCTCCACCACCGTGGCGAAGCCGCCCGGCTGCTCGATGGTCCGGCGAAGGGCGCCCGGTCCGGCGTCGGGGGTGGCGGGCTGCGCGGTCATGGGTTCGTGTCTCCTCGGCGGACGCCTCTCGGCGGCTCAGTGGCGGCGTTGTTACGGGCGGGCGGGCGACGGCATGTGCTGATCCTAGACCTCGATGGGGTCGAAGAGGCAGCCGTCCGTGAACATGTCGAAGAAGTCCGGCTCGCGCTCGAGCTCGATGTGCGTGATGCGCTGGACGAGCGCGTCCAGCTCCGCCCGGCGGTCCATGTCCAGCAGGAGCGCGCGGGCCCCGGCGATGGACGCGTTGCCCACGCGGTGGACCTTCTGCTCGGCGACCGGGACCAGGAGGCCGATGTCGAAGGCGGAGCGGGTGTCGATGGCGTTGGCGAAGCCACCGGCGAGATAGACGTGGTCCAGGTCCTCCGGGCGGAGGCCCAGGGTGCGCAGGAGGACGCGCTGGCCCACCGCCGTGGCGGCCTTGGCGATGGACAGGTGGCCGATGTCCGCGCGCGAGAACGTGATGTGGCTGTCCGGCAGGAGCTGGATGTCCGCCTTCTTCTCCGCGAACGCGCCCCGCTCGTTCATCCAGGCCGCCCGGCGCAGCTCCGCGAGCAGGTCCACGAGGCCGGAGCCGCAGATCCCCTCGGGCTCCGCGTCGCCGATGACGTCCACCTCGATCTTCCCGTCGCGGATCCTCACCGCCTCGATGGCGCCGTCCGCGCCCGGCATGCCGTAGCGGACGCCGCCGCCCTCGAAGGCCGGGCCGGCCGGGCTGGACGCCGCGACCAGGCGCTCGCCGTCCGAGGCCACGATCTCGCTGTTGGTGCCGATGTCCACGAGCAGGAACCTGCCGCCGCGCGCGACGGCCTCCACCGCGACCAGGTCCGCGGCCGCGTCCGCGCCCACGTGACAGGCGATCAGCGGGCCGCCGGTGATCCGGGCCTGCGCGTTGAGCATGAGGCCCAGCTCGTGGGCCTTGCGCGTGATCGCCGTGGTGGCGGTCTCGCCGGCGCGGTACGCCGTTTCCGTGACGGACTGGTACGGGATGTGGCCGATGGGCCGGATGTCCAGGTCGAACGCGAGGTCGCGCATCGTGGGGTTGCCCACGACGTAGCCGTCCACCAGCTGGCGGCGGTCCAGGCCCAGCTCGCCGCACAGGCGCTTGAGCTCGTGGTTGAGCGCCCGGCGGAGCGCCTTGCGCATCTCGCCCGGGACGTCCGTCTCGAACGTGATCCGCGTCATCACGTCGGAGCCGCCGAAGCGCTCCGGGTTCTCGATGGCGGCGATCGCGAGGACGGCGCCGGTCTCGAGGTTCACGAGCTCGATGACCACGCTCGTGGTGCCGATGTCCATGGCCACGCCGATGGGCGCGCCCACGGCCTCGCCGAGGTCGGCGCCGTCGTAGGTGACGTAGCGGCCGTCCTGGACTGTGACCGCAGGGTTCGTCCGCACGTCGCCCTGGGCGTCCGGCGCCAGGAGGATGCGGAGGCGGCGGCGCAGGATCACGAACTCCACGTCCCGCTCGGCCTTCTCCACGGTGGCCTGGCAGGCGAGCCTGAAGCTGCCGGTCAGGTAGCTCTCGGCGTCGGTGCGCGGGGCCAGCTGGTCCTGCCCGGCGCGGATGTCCACCACGCACTCGTGACAGCGCCCGGTCTTCCTGCAGGACGCCGGGACCACGACGGAGAGCGCGGCGGCCTCGTCGAACAGGAGCGTGCCGGGGACGAGCGGACGACGCTCGGATCCGTGGACCAGGTTGGACATCGCGTGAAGTCTACGGGGGAAGCGGGGTGCGACATGGCCCGTCGGCCCGGTTCGGAGGTGACCTTCCTCCCTGCCGCTCCGGGGTCCGGCAGTGGACGCTTGCGCAGGTTGCGGCCCGGTGGCGGCAACCCGTCACGCGGAGCGCAACGAGACACCCGGAGCGCCGCGACTTTGGTATCCCTCGGGACAACGTGGCGTCCCGCCAACCCATACGTAGGAGCATCAATGAGCGACGAGCTGTTCGCGGGACTTCGCCAGGCGGTCATCGACGGTGATCCGGCTGCGGCCCTGGCACTGGCGGAGCGGAGTCTCGCGGACGGAGTGTCGCCACTTGACGCCATCGACAAGGGCCTCGTGCCCGGCCTGTCGTACGTGGGCGAGCAGTTCGGCCTCGGCGAGCTCTTCCTGCCGGACATGATGCTGGCCGCGCGCGCGATGCAGAAGGCGATGTCGGTCCTGGAGCCGGAGCTGGCGCGCCTGGCCACGGAGCGCAAGGTCCTGGGCCACGTGATCATGGGCACGGTCAAGGGCGACATCCACGAGATCGGCAAGAACCTCGTGGGGATGATGCTCTCCACGTCGGGCTTCGAGGTCCACGACCTGGGCGTGGACGTGGCGCCCGAGCGCTTCATCGAGGCGGCGCAGGAGCACGGGGCCAACCTGATCGGCGTGTCTGCGCTGCTCACCACCACGATGGCCGGGCAGCGGACCGTGGTGGAGGCCGTCAAGGCCGCCGGGCTCGCCGGCCAGGTGAAGGTGATCGTGGGCGGTGCGCCCGCGTCCGCCGCCTGGGCCGCGGAGATCGGCGCGGACGGCTACTCCGAGGACGCGATGGGGGCCGTGGCGCTCGCGCGCCAGCTCGTCTCCTAGGCTCGCGCCTTCCGGGGCCACCGTCCGGCCCCGTCCTTCGACACTCCTCTCTGGCGTCCCACCGGAGATTCCGCGCATGCGACCCCGATTCGAACTGCTCGATGCCGCCCTGGTTGACCGCGTCATCGACGAGGCCCT
>CAIYZX010000187.1 GCA_903930745.1 uncultured Chloroflexota bacterium
CTCCACCCGCGGGCGGCCGGCCGTGCCCAGGACCATCACCTTGATCGTGTGGGCGCCGGACGAGGCGAACGTCTTCGCCCAGACCACGGAGCGGTACTGCGTGGTGGCCCGGTAGCAGTCCACCGTTGCGGCCAGCTTCCCGTCCACGTAGACCGCCAGCTTGCCCATCGTCTTGCCGCGCGTGGCGACGAGCGAGAAGGACCGGGCGGTGGTCTTGAACGTGGCCGTGGCCTTGGCGGCCTTGGACCACATCGCGGACGAGCCGGAGTAGGCGGCGCCTCCCACAAGGGACCACGTCCCGGTGAAGGCCGCCGAGCCCTGCTGGACCAGGCGCACCGTGGTGGTGTCGCCGGTGGTGCCCGCGCGGCTGAACCCGCCCAGGTCCGTGGCGTACGCGCGCCAGGCCACCGTGCCCGTGGTGGGTGCCGTGGTGGCGATGGACGGCGTGAGCGATGTCTCCGGCGTTCCGAAGGCGCCGCCGTTGAGCGAGGCCGCCACGCCGTACCCGGCGACACCCAGCCCGGACCCGTCACCGGTCACCCAGGCCACGGTCACAGGAGCAGCGGTGCCGGCGAGCGGTGCACCGGCCCGCAGCGACGGCACGGCCTTCGTGGTGAGCGGCGGGAACTGCCAGACCGCGGTGGGCGAGAAATGGTTCGTCAGCGTGTTGTCACCGGTGACGCCGTACTGGCCAACGCCCCAGCAGCGGACCTGGCCTCCTGAGACCACCGCACAGGTCTGCGCCCAGCCCGCCGTGATGTTCATGCCGCTGGTGATCCCCACCACCTGGGCCGGGATCATCGGCCAGTAGGGCTTGCCGGACCCAACCTCGCCCTGGTTGTTGTAGCCCCAGCACCAGGCCGTGCCGTCGTTGCGGATGGCGCACGTGACCTGGTCGCCCGCGTCGATGGAGACCACGTCCGCGAGCTCCACCACCTTCGTGGGCGTGAGGCGGTCCTGGCCGGTGCCATCGCCAAGGCGCCCGGCGAAGTTGCCACCCCAGCAGGCCATCGTGGCGTCCGCGAGCAGGGCGCACGAGTGATCCCGGCCGGCGGCCACCTTCACGGCGTGGGGCGAGTCACCGCCAAGACCCAGCACGGTGAGCGGATCGGCCGAGGTGGCCGGGTCGTAGACGCCCTGGCCCAGCTGCCCCTTGCCGTTGATGCCCCAGCACTTGACCTCTCCCGTGTCCAGCGCCGCGCACGAGTGCGACTGGCCGAGCGCGATGTCCACCGCACCCGAGATCCCGGCCACCGGGACGGGGACCGCCGTGCCCGCGCCCGCGTCCGTGCCCAGCTGGCCGCTGTCGTTGAATGCGCCCCAGCACGCGACGCTGCCGTCCGCCATGCGCACGCACGCGCCACCGCCACCCAGGGCCAGCTGGACGGCACCGGTGAACGTGCCCCCAACGCCGTTCTGCACCGGGATGGGCGTCCACGTGGCGGAGTAGGAGCCGTCCTCGTGGGCCGCGACCCCCCAGCAGGTGACGCTGGTGTCCGCGAGCAGCGCGCACGCGTGGTTGTCGCCCACGCCGATCTGCGTTGCCGTGGAGATGCCCACGACCTGCACCGGGACGTCACTCTCGGGGACCGTGTCGTCGCCGTTGCCCAGCTGGCCGATGGCGTTGGAGCCCCAGCACCAGACCGTGCCGTCCTCACGCATGGCGCACGTGAGCATCAGGCCCGCGCTCACCTGGACGCCCGGCGAGACGTTGGGCGCCGGGATGGCGCTGGTCGCCGCGGGAAAGGCGCCAGCGAGCAGGAGACCCGCCAGGAGCCCGGCGAGCCTGCTTGTGCGCGTGGGCCGGTGGGACGGGGTGGAGCGGCGCAAGGCGAGCACCTCGAGGTGGGGTGGAGAGGCGCGCATCCTACCCGAACTGCGAGGGCCCCGGTGCTACTTCAGCAGCACGAAGGCGTCCAGCTCCACGCGCGGGCGCCCGGCCGTGCCCTGTACCACCACGCGCACGGTGTGCGTCCCGGCGACGCCGTAGTTGCGCGCAAACACAACCACCTTACCCAGCGCCGCTGCCCGGTACAGGTCCACCGTGCCCGCGCTGACCCCGTCCACGTAGATCGTGATCCGGCCCATGTTCGGGCCCTTCGTTGCCACGACGGCCACGGAGCGCGCGACCGCGGTCCAGGACGCCGAGGCGCCGGCGGTCGCCGATGCCATCGCGGACCCGCCGGAGCAGGCCGAGCACGAGGCGCCGGAGACGGAGACCCACGTCCCCTTGAACGTGGCGGCGGACTGCTGCGCCAGGCGCACGTAGCGCACCGGGCTCTCACCCCAGGCGCCGGGGTAGCCACCGGTGTCCAGCGCCCTGGCCTGGAACCTCACGCCGATCGTCGTGGGCGCATACCCGGAGAACGCCGCGGTGGCAGCCGTCCCAACGGGCACGTACGTCGCGCCGAGATCCACGGAGCGAGCCACCTCGTGGGACGCGATCCCCAGCCCGAGCCCATCGCCGGTGGTCCACGAGACCCGCACCGGCGCATCGGATCCCGCCAGCACCGCCCCGGAGCGAAGCGCGATGGACGGCGCCCCGGTGGCCTGCGGGAACTGGACCACCGCCACCGGCTGCAGGTGGTCGCCCGTGACACCGTCGCCGGTCTCACCATCTGGCGCGTGGCCCCAGCACCGGATGGAGCCGTCGCCCAGGATGACGCAGGCGTGCGCATCACCCGTGGACACCGCGATCGCCGAGGAGACCCGCCGGACCTGGACCGGGAGCAGCGACCAGTACCGCGACCCGTCACCCAACCGGCCGTCGTCGTTGAACCCCCAGCACCAGGCCGTCCCGTCGCCGCGGACCGCACAGGTGGATCGGCTGCCCGCGGATACACCAACCGCCTGGTCCAGGCGGCCAACCGCCACCGCAACCGGCCGGTCATACGTTGTGCCATCGCCAAGGCGGCCCTCGCCGCCCAGGCCCCAGCACGCCACGGTGAAGTCCGCGAGGAGCGCGCAGGAGTGATCGGCGCCGGCGCTGATGCGCCGGGCGCCCGCGATCCCCACAACCGGCTCCGGTCCGTAGACCGGCGCGCCTTCGGGATCGGGCAGGCCGTTGCCCAGGCGCCCGGACGTGCTGTCGCCCCAGCACTCCACC
>CAIYZX010000188.1 GCA_903930745.1 uncultured Chloroflexota bacterium
GGACGGGCGGGTGCGCTGCAGGCCCATTCAGCGAGGCCTTGGGGCGGTGGCGGGGTTGGTCACGATCCGTCGGGTCCTTCGTCAGGGTGGCGCCTGGAGCGGTCCCGGGCGCGTGCCTTGCGCGGGAGTGTAGCGCACGGCCTCCGACGCTCCGGGGACCTAGGCGGCCCCCACCACGGCGTGGCGCGCCCTGCGGGCCAGGCGGCCAACCGTGGACGCGAGCAGGAGCACCGCCGCCAGCGAGCCCAGCACGATGAGCAGGCGCCGCCGCCCTTCATGCCACGCGCCGCTCCAGGCGACGAACGCGCGATCTGCGGCTGCGATCGCTCCGGTGGCGTCACCGCTCTCGAATGCGGTACGGGCCGCGACGAGGTCCGCCTCGGGGTCCGCGCCCACCATGCCCACCCGGACCAGCGGGTCGTTGTCAGGCGTGCGGGCGGCCTCTGCGGTGGCCAGCGCCACCATCGCGGCGCGCAGCTGCTCCGCCATGGCGCTCGCGTCCACCAGGGAACCCGTCTCGAAGAGCCGCCGCATGTCGCCCGGGAGCGTGAGCCCCTGCTGCTCCGCCGTGGACTCCAACGCGTTGCGCTGGGCGATCACGGTGCGCGCGTCCGCCATGAGGCGCTGGGCGGCGTCGAAGCGCCAGGCGCGCAGCGCGTCCCGAACCTGGCGAGGCAGGGCCCACTCGTCCGCCACGGCGAGCGTCTGCGCGTAGGCCGCCTGTGCGATGGCCCGTTCATCCAGCTGCGAACGCTCGTCGGGGCGGAGCACCCAGGTTCGCCAGAGGTCCGTGAAGTCCCTGCCGGTCTCCATCTCAAGGAGATCAAGGAGACCACGCCAGTCCGGGGCGCCCGCGACACCCTCCGGCGTGGCGCCGGCGGCGGCACCAGAGGCACCCGCAGGCGGTTGGTACGCGCCCACGCCCGCGGCGGCGTCCGCCCAGACGCGGGTGAGCGCGGCGTCCCCTGCCCGCTCCGCGATCAGCGTTGCCAGCTCAAGGGACGCGGCGTACCCGTACGCCTCCTGTGCCGGGTCCGCGGCGGGCGCGTTGGCGGCGTGCGGCCAGGCATTGAGCGGGATGGCATCCGCGGCCATCTTGTCCGTCAGAGCGGGCGCCGTGCCCTTGAGCCCCAGCACGCCGGCGACGCGCGTGGCGTACAGCGAGGCGAACCCCTCGATGGCCCAGCGGTCCCCGAGGAGACTGCCGTGGAACCAGCCGTGCGCCGCCTCGTGGACGGTGACCAGGGGCGCGGCCCAGTAGGCCACGGAGATCTCCAGTCCGGCTGGATCGAAGACGCCCGCGTAGCCGCCGGCTGCCCGGCTGACGGACTCCGTGATGGTGGTGGGATCCTGGTGCGGCCACGGGATGCCGATGGCGGCCCGGAGCGCCGGGAGCGCACGCACCAGGACATCCTGGGTGCGCGGGGCCCAGGCCGGATCGTCCACCCACGAGCGGAGCCGGAGGTTGATCTGCTGGTCGCCGGCCGGGATGACGAGGGGCGCGGATGCGTAGACCGCGGCCTGCTGGGCGGAGACGTAGGCAAACCAGGTGAGCGGCGACGCCAGCGGACCGGTGGAGAGGGTGACCCCCCCGTCCTCGCCCAGGCCGTGGCGTTCGAATGAGCCGGACTCCACGGTGACGTCCCATCCGAGCGGGAAGCTCACGGTGGCCGAGCTGCCCCTGGCGCCGGTCGAGGCGTACGCCCAGACGGGGATCGTGATGAGACCGCTCGCGGCGCGTGCCTGGGTGTTGGCGTTCTTGCCCGTGGTCAGGATGTCGAACGTGAGGAGGTAGGCCGCGCTCTTGCCGAAGAGCAGCCTTGTGCCGAGGGCGATGCGAAGCAGCGTGCCGTCCTTCGACGTCTTGACCGCGCGTACTGCGGCGCCCTTGACGCCGCCGACCTTGAAGCCGGTGGTGCCGGGTTGGACCACGAGGTAGGCGGAGTCGAAGTAGAACGTGCGGGTCCTGCTCTCCGGCACGCGGTTGGTCGCGGTGATCGCCACGGACACGTGGATCAGGTGCGCGTCCGGGTCCGGCGTGTACGTGGCTTCCGTGACGAGGGTGAGGTCCGTGGCCGCGGCCCTGACCTCCTCCACGGGAACGAGGCCCGCAACGGGCGCGAACCCGGTCCAGGCGATGGCTCCGGCAAGCGCGAGCCGCACCGCCCCGATGTGTGCCCTCACGAGACGAAGGGCTCCGATGCCGCGCGGGTCCCGGCGTCGGGCGTCCCGGCGTCGGGCGTCCCGGCGTCGGCGCCTTCGGCCCCGCCCACGCCGGCATCGGCGTCGGCCTCGTCGCCCACCAGCTCCGCGAGCTCTCCGGCGTACCGGACCATGAGCCTGACCCCCGGCCCGTTCCGGCGCGCGGCAGGCGGCGGATCCATGGACCACGCCCCGGCCTTCAGCCACTCGCCCGCCTCAGCGTGGAACCGGTCCGCCACGGCCAGCTGCCGCGCGAGCGCGACCCCCAACGCGTCCCTCTCTGCGAGTGCCGCGGGGATCTCCGCCACCAGCACGGGGCGCTCGTCCTCGGAGACCACGAACTTGATGAACGGCAGCTCGTCGTTCCAGCGCAGAAGCTTGCGATACGACTTGCGGAAGCTGTCGTTGATGGGCGGCGCGAAGTGCGCCCAGCAGATGAGCGCCAGGGACGGATCCAGGATCAGGGTGACGCGAAGCGCCGCCCGCCGGCGCCCGTCCAGGACAAGGTCCCACGACGTGACGCCCTCACGGTCGGCGCGCTCCAGGGGCACCAGGCCAAGCTCTGTGAGCCAGGCCGCGACGTCGTCCGCGGTCACGGATGACGCCGGGGGGACGATGGACATGGCGCGGAGTCTACCCGAGAGCCCCAAGCGGACCCCGCGTCGCCCCCGCAGGACCCGCGACCGGCCCTGCTCGAGGGTCGCCCTGTCGCAGCCGGACATGTTCCGTCGCACCCTCGGCCGAGTCGCCGGGCGACTCGCTCGATGGTGCGCCACGCCGCCAGGGTGACGCCCGATGCCGGAGCCGCCGGAGCTCGGCGCACGGCGACAGGCGATCAGCGGCCCGAGCAGTCCACCCAGAGCACCGTGGCCGTGCTCACGGCTCCGTTGTCAACGACCGAGCCCGTGAAACGCAGTCCCTTGACGGCGCCGGGCGCGAGGCAGGCGGGCCAGCCGTCCTTGTGCTCCACGCCGAGGCTGTCCCTCCACACCACCGGGGAGCGGAGGCCGTAGGCCGTGTCGCCGGCCCAGATGGTGGCCACCCCTTGACCAACGAAGCCGTCGCCCGTCAGCGATGCCGGACCGCCCTTGACGGTCACTCGCCAGCCCAGCGCGATCCCCGCGACGACAAGCACTGCGGCGACCGCAAGCGCCACCGCGACAGGAACCTGAACCTTGCGCATCTCGCCCCCAAACCTGCAAGCACGACCACTGGGATGGTCGCGTCCGGGGCGGGTCGGGTCAAGTGTCAAACGGCTAGCCCCTCACGGCTGCGTCGCCGGGCGACTCGCTCGACGCCGCGCCGGTCCGCCTGGGTGCCGCCCATCTGCCGGAGTCTCGGAGGTGTGCCTTTCCGGTTGACTACGGTGAGAGCTGCATGTCGTGGCCGGTGAGTTGGCCCGTGACTGGGTGGGGTCGGCGTACGAGACGGCATCGCTTGACTCCGCAAGCCCCTTGACGGGGGCGACCACCGAGGTATCGTGCTACTCGTGAGTAGCATTTGGAGCATTCACCCGCGCCTCACGGCCCGTGTTGTCGGCGCCGTCATCGGCGGAGGCTGTGGAGTGCTCGCGCTCGGACTGAGCGCTGCAAACGCGACCTGGTACGGCGGTGTCGGGCAGTATGCGCTCGGGTGCGCCGTGCTCGTGCTCGGCTGCTCTCTCGGATGGGCGTGCGGCCCGCGTGCGGGCCGACCGGGCGCTCGCAGCGCCGCTGGGACTGCTGGTCGAATCACCACCGTCGCGGTACCGCTCGGCGCGGTCCTGTTGGCGGTCTTCTACGCCGTCTTCGGGCCGTCTGGGGGCGCCTACCCCGGGTACACCCTGGCCGAGGTGGGTGCG
The DNA here is from genome assembly GCA_903930745.1 of uncultured Chloroflexota bacterium. Classification (GTDB taxonomy): domain Bacteria; phylum Chloroflexota; class Limnocylindria; order Limnocylindrales; family CSP1-4; genus CAIXZV01. The sequence continues at coordinate 4,043 of CAIYZX010000188.1, forward strand.
GGCGTTATCGGCCTGGCTCTCATCGGCCTGATTGTCCTCGGGCTGCCGATGGCCGGGCTCACCTTCGTGACGGCGAGCATCTGGGTCTTCCTCGTGCGCAGCATCCTCGCTCGGCTTCGCTCGCCGGAGTCAACCGGCTAGCCCCTCACGGCCGAGTCGCCGGGCGACTCGCTCGATGGTGCGCCACGCCGCCGCGATGGCGGAACCTACAGCGTCGCCGCCTCGTCCGCCTCGCCCTCGTCGCCGCCGCGCGCCTTGCGCTCCACGGAGCCGCCGGACCTGATCACCCGCGACCCGTAGTCCGTGGCCCGGACCTGCTCCCCCACCTTCACGTTCCGGCCCAGGTGGGCGCCGCGCGGCACCACGGAGTACTTGCCCACCACGGTGATGCCCGTGTTGAGGCGCGACGGCTCCTGGCGGTTGGGCGGCGAGTCGTACGGGCCGTCGCCCACGATGGCGCCCTGGCCCACCACCACCTCCTTGTCCAGGATGGCGCGGTCCACCACGGCACCGGCCCGGACCACGGAGTCGAACATCACGATGGAGTCGCGCACCACCGCGCCAACGTCCACGCGCACGCCCGGCGAGAGGACGCTGTTCACCACGGTCCCGTTGATCACGCAGCCGTGCGAGATCATGGACCGGTGGACCTGGGCCGTGGGCCCGATCTTCGCCGGCGCCCGCTCCTCGGACCGGGTGTGGATCAGCCACTCCTTGTCGTACAGGTCCAGCTCCGGCGAATCGTCCAGGAGCGCCATGTTGGCCTCCCAGAACGACTGGATGGTCCCCACGTCCTGCCAGTAGCCGTCGAAACGGTAGCCGTAGACCCGGGCCCCGCCCTCGAGCATCGCCGGAATCACGTCGGCGCCGAAGTCCCGCCGATCCTCGGACAGCCACTTGATCAGCGCCCGCTTCGAGAAGACGTAGACGCCCATGGACGCGAGGTCTGACTTCGGGACCTTGGGCTTCTCCTGCCACTCGGTCACGCGGTCCTGCTCGTCCAGCGCGAGGATGCCCATGCGGGGCGCCTCCGCGATGGGCACGCGCCGCACGGCGATGGTCACGTCCGCCCGGCGACGCTTGTGCGCGGCGATGAACGGCTGGTAGTCCATCTTGTAGATGTGGTCGCCCGCGAGGATGAGCACGAGGTCCCCGCCGCGCTCCACCACGTTGATGTTCTGGAGGACGGCGTCCGCGGTGCCGCCATACCACTCCGCCACCTTGCCGCGCTTCACGTACGGCTGGAGCATCCGCACGCCGCCCTGGCTGCGGTCCAGGTCCCAGGGCCTGCCCAGGCCCACGTGGTCGTTGAGCGAGCGCGGGTTGTACTGGGTGAGCACCACCACGTTGTCCACGCCGGAGTTGACGCAGTTGGACAGCGCGAAGTCGATGATCCGGTACTTGCCGCCGAAGGGGACCGCGGGCTTGGCGCGCACGGAGCTGAGGATGGAGAGCCGCTCGCCCTCGCCACCCGCGAGGATCACCGCAAGGACCGGCTTGGCCAACGTCGTGCTCCCGGCTGCTGGGGGTCGCCTGCGGCCGATCCTAGCACCGTGAATCCCCGGTGCGGGCCCGGGCTCGCTACACGAACAGGCGCGGGTTCACGAACGAGCCGTTGAACCAGACCATCCAGTGGAGATGGGCGCCGGTGGAGTGGCCGGTGTTGCCCTCGTAGCCGATGACCTGGCCCTTCGCCACGGTGGTCCCGGCACCGGCCGGGCAGCTGGGCGTGAGGTGGGCGTACCAGGTCACGAGGTTGCTGGCGTGGGCGATGATCACGATCCAGGCCGGATCCGCGCCATCGGCGTAGTTCCATCCGCAGTACACGACACGGCCGGCGCCGGACGCCTTCACGGGCGTGCCGTAGTCCGCCACGAGGTCGATGCCGTTGTGCCAGTGGGCGCAGCTGCCGGACGGGGGCTCCCACGAGAAGCCGGTGCAGCCGAAGTCCTGGGTCACCGCACCCGCCATCGGCCAGATCAGCGAGCCGTTGTACTCGGACGGGATGTTCCCGTGGCCGACCTGCTCCGCGATGATCCTGTCGATCTTGTTCTGGAGCTTCGCGCGGGCGGCGTTGGCAGCGGCCACCGCCTTGCGCAGCTTCGCCTTGTCGCTCGCAAGCTTCGTGTACGCCGCCTTCTGGGCCGCAAGGGTGTCCTTCGCCGCCTTCTCCAGCTTGCGCAGCTGGGCGGTCTGCACCTTGAGGTCCGCCATCTTGCGATCCAGGCGCTGGCGCGTGATCTCCGTCTGCTGGCGGATCAGCTCCGTGTCCGCGCGGGTGGCGTCCAGCGTCTGGTGCAGCTCCAGCAGGGTCTCGCGGTCCAGCGCGATCTGCTGGGCGAGCGCCCGGTCCTGCTCCGCCGCGTCCAGCTGCGCGCTCATCGCCGCCAGCATGTCCGCGAACGAGGCGCCGGAGAGGAGCGTCTCCAGCAGCGACGTGCGCTCGTCCTCCCAGGCCTGGCGGATCCGTTCCGCCAGCTGGGCCTTGCGGACGCGCAGCTCCTTCTTCTTCGCCTCCTCCTGGGCCGCGATGTCCGCGATCTGCGCGTCCAGGTCCGCCACCTGCGCCACCAGCTCGTCATAGGAGGTCTGGGCGGCCTTGATCTCCCCGTTGAGGCGGTTGACGCGCTTGCGGGTGGCGGTCAGGTCGTTGGTGATGCCGTCAAGCTCGCCCTGGGTCTGGGCGATCTCCCCGGAGAGCGAGGCCTGCGAGCTGTTGATGGACTCGATGAGCGCCTTCTGCTCCC
>CAIYZX010000189.1 GCA_903930745.1 uncultured Chloroflexota bacterium
GAGGGCCGGCTGCTGCTCACCGGCGAGACGCCATCCCCCGTGGACGTCCCGGGCGGCTGCCGCTTCCATCCCCGGTGCTGGCTGCGCGAGCGCCTGGGCAACCCCGAGCGCTGCACCACCGAGGACCCGGCGCTCCGGCCCGTTGGCCCCGCCGAGGCTGCCTGCCACTTCGCCGACACCCCCACCTGACACACCCCAGAGCCACCGTTCCACCGTTCCACCAAGGAGGCCACCCCAATGCCCGCCACCGAACAGCAGATCGAGCAGCTGCTCTGCGACCTCGTCCGCATCGACTCCGTCACCCCGTGGCTCATCCCGGGTGGCGCGGCGGAGGCGAACGTCCAGCAGTTCATCGCGGACTGGATGGCGGACCTGCCGGGCGTGGAGACCTGGACCGAGGAGGTGGCCCCGGGCCGCCCCAACCTCTTCGCGAAGCTGCCGGGCACCGGCGGCGGCCCCACGCTGATGCTCAACTCCCACGCGGACACCGTGGGCTACGCCAACTGGCGCGAGCGCGCCCTCGTCCCGGAGCGCCGCGGCGAGAACCTCATCGGCCTCGGCGCGGCGGACGACAAGAGCTCGTGCGCCATCGGCATGCTGGCCCTGCGCTCGCTCGTGGAGCGTGGCGTCCGCCTGAAGGGGGATCTCATCGTCGCCACAACGGTGGACGAGGAGGGCGCGTCCATCGGCACCATCCACATGCTGGAGCGCCACCGCCCGGACGCCATCCTGGTGCTGGAGCCGGAGGGCCTGGATCGCATCGTCGTCGAGCACCAGGGGTTCGGGTGGGTCGACATCATCGTCCACGGCCGTGCGGCGCACGGCAGCGACCCGGACATGGGGATCGATGCCATCGCCTACATGGGCGAGGTCCTGGCCGGCCTCGCGGAGCTGGACGCCACGGGATTCGGGCGCGGCGAGGGCGGTCTCTCCGGCCGGACGGTCTACCACACGAGCACCATCCGGGGCGGGACGGACTACGCCACCTATCCCAGCAGCTGCGTGCTGGGCATCGAGATCGGAACCCAGCCCGGGGAGCACCTCTCGGACCGGATCGCCGAGATCGAGGCGATCTTCGCCCGGATCCGGGAGCGCCATCCCGACTTCCGCGGCGAGGTGAGGGAGCAGATCAACCGCAACCCGTTCATGCCCACGGGCTACGAGCCGCTCTTCGACGCCATCGTGGCGGCCGCCGAGCCGGTCCTTGGCTACCGCCCCGTGGCTGCGGGTCTCAACGCCTGGGGCGACTCCGGGCTGTGCGGCGAGGCCGGCATCCCCACGCTCTGCTACGGCGTCCTGGGCGGGAACTACCACGCACCGGACGAGTGGGTCTCCATGCCGGAGATGGTTGCGGCCGTCACGATCGTGGAGAACGCGATCGAGCGGTTCTGCGGAGTCGCGTGACCAACCGGGCCTTCTGGCCCTAGACTCCGGGGCACGCCGACGGCCGTCACACCCAGGCAATCCGGAGACCGTCCGCCCATGAACGACATCTGGGTCTGCACCTCGTGCAAGTCCATCAACCGGACCCGGTCCAGCAGCTGCTACGGCTGCGGCGCGCGCCAGGAGGCCGCCGCGGAGCCGGAGGACGCCCTCGGAGCGGACCACCGCGCGATCAACGCGATGGCGGAGCGCACGGTTGCCGCGTACCACTCGACGCGTCCGCTGGCGATGCTGACGGGCGCGCTGCTCGCCTTCGTGGCAGTGCTCGGCCTCACGGAGCTGGGCGTCCGCTGGACCGCCTACCCCGCGCTCCGGCAGGCGTTCATGAACGCGCTGGACGGCGGGCGGGCGCCGGACGTGGCGCTCGCGGGCCTGGGCCCGGTGGGGACCGCAGGGCTCGCGACCCTGACCACGGTCCTGAGCCTGGCGGCGCTGGTCTCGTTCGCCCTCTGGCTGGCCATCGCCACGCGCAACGTGCCGGCGCTGGGCGGCGGCCACCCGGACCGCGGGCCGCTCCGGGTCTTCGTCTACACGCTCATCCCGGTGTTCAACCTCTACCGCGTGCCGGGCATGCTCCAGGACGTCCTCTACCGCGTTGACTCCAGGGGCGGCGGGATGTGGATGGTGATCTTCGCCACCCTGGGCCTCGTGGGCTCGCGGTTCGTCTCGTGGATCGGGTCCTTCGTGATCGTGGGCAACGGCGTGCGCGACCTCCTTGCCGCCACCACGCCCGCTGCGCGGCTCGCCGTCTTCGGGGGGATCCTGGACCAGAGCTTCGCGCTGGAGGTGGCGGTCGCCGTGATGGTGGCCGGCGGGACCGTCCTGCTCGTGGTGCTGCTCGCCCGCGTGGAGAACCGGTGCCTGGACCGCGACGAGGAGATCCGGAGCGCAGGCTGGGCGCGCAGCGTGCCCACTGCCCCCGCCACACCGCGTGCCTTCGCCGGCCTCGCCGAGCCGCCTGCAGCTGCGGCGCCGGCATCGGACGCCGCACCCGCCACGGGCCCCGCCTACCGCTTCGGCGCGGCCAGGGCGGATCCGGGCGCGGCGGACGACGCGGCCCTGGTGGATCCGGGCGCGGCGGACGCGGCTCCGTCACCGCTGGATCCCGCCCGGGCAGATGCGGCGCCGGCTGCGCCGGCCGCCCCGGCGCCCGGCTTCAGCCACACGCCCCGCAAGTGGGGCCAGCGCGCCGCCGCGGAGCGCGACGAGGGACCCGCGGAGGACTGAGCCGCCCTACCATCTGGGGCGATGGACGACCCGCTCGCACCCTTCCGCTGGCACCCGGAGCCCCAGCTCATCGGCATCCGCGATGCCGCCACCTCGCGCGCCGCCCTGGAGCGCGCCGGTGACGCCATCTGGCGCAGCTCCATGGACTGGCTCTACGGCCAGGCGATGACCCGGGCCTTCGGCCTGCCCACGGGATACGCGGAGCTGCGCCGCGCCTACTACGGCGACGCCGGCGGCCCCGGGCCCGCGCCGGAGCAGCCCGTCACGCTGGACGAGGTCCTCGCGGAGTTCGACCAGCGCATCGCGCCCCACACGCTCAACAGCTACCACCCGCGGGCGCTCTCCTACTTCACGCCGCCCCCGCTCCTCGCGTCCATCGCGGGAGAGGTCCTGGCCCAGTGGACCAACCAGGGCATCGACGTCTGGCACGCCGGACCCATCGGCGCCTTCGTGGAGGAGGAGGTCGTGCGCTGGCTGTGCGACCTCGTGGGTTACGGCGATGGCTCGTTCGGCCTGTGCACCTCCGGCGGCGTCATGGCGAACTTCATCGCGATGGCGCTGGTCCGCGACGTCCACCTCCGCGCGCTCCGCGGCACGCCCCGCCCCCCGCGAGGCGCGGCCCTCGAGGGCGTCCGCATCTACACGGGCGACCAGACGCACTTCTCCATCGCCCGCGCCCTCGACGAGCTGGGCTTCCCGCCGGAGACGCTGGTGATCCTCCCGTCGGACGACGGGTTCCGCCTCCATGCCGCCCCCGTGGCGGAGGCCATCGCGCGTGACCGTGCCGCCGGGCTCCTGCCCGTGGCCATCGCCTGCGTTGCGGGCTCCACCAACACGGGCTCCGTGGACCTCGTGCCGGAGCTGGCGGCCCTCGCGAAGGCGGAGGGGCTCTGGTTCCACGTGGACGCGGCGTACGGCGGGGCCGCGCGGCTCTCGAAGCGGGACGCCGGGCGCGTCCCGGGTCTCGAGCTCGCGGACAGCGTGACCGTGGACCCGCACAAGTGGTTCTTCCAGGCGTATGACCTGGGGGCCCTCGTGGTGCGCGATGGGCGACACCTCCACCAGACCTTCGACCGGTCGCCGGAGTACTACCGCGGCGGCGAGGGAGCAACCGAAGGAGCAACCGAGGGGGCCGCGGACGGTGCCGAGGCCGAGGCCGCCCACGACAGCCACGCCGGCCAGCTGAACTTCTACAAGCTGGGCATGGAGGGGACGCGCCGCTTCCGGGCGCTGAAGCTCTGGACCACGTGGAAGCACCTGGGCACGGACGGCCTGGGCCGCCTCGTGGAGATGAACGACGACGTGGCCGCGTACCTCGCGGCGCGCTGCAACGAGGCGGACGACATGGAGACCGTGCCCGCGGTCCCGGAGCTCTCCGTGGTCTGCTTCCGGCACCTGCCGGGCGGCGCGGCCGCGGCGGCCACCATGTCGCCCACGGCGCTGGACGCGCACCAGGACCGGCTCGCCGCCGCGCTGGAGGCGTCCGGGGACGGATGGCTCTCCACCACCACGCTCAATGGCCGCACGTTCCTGCGGGCGGGCGTCGTGAACTACCTCACGACGGAGGCGGACATCGACCGCCTGCTTGCCACGCTGCGGGGGCTGGCCACCGCCTGAGCGTGCCCGGGGGCGCGTCTCACTCAGGTGCCTCGTCATGGACGAGGGATGGCCGATGGGGTACACAGGGCGCCATGGATCCGTCGCTGGCAGGCAATCCCGCGCCCGCCTTCCTGCTCGTGCTCGCCGTCGTCATCGGCGGCCTCGGCGCGTTCGCCCTGTACGCCCGCCGGCTGCGGCGCGAGGCGGACGCGATGCGCACGAGCCAGGGGGAGCCGGGCACGCTTGAGCTCTGGGCGTGCGCGTCCTGCGGCCAGGCGAACGTGGCGTCTCGTGACGCGTGCTTCGCCTGCCAGGCGCCCCGGGACTCCGCCGGCGGGTAGCCCGCTCTAGCCGGTTCGGCCCCGCTCCGCCTCGGCCATGGCGCGCCGGTCCTTGGCCTTCCAGTACTCGCCCGCCAGCGGCAGGAACCAGGCGCGCCCCTCGTACGGGGCCGGGACCAGCGGGAAGGAGATCGCGGTCATCGTGGGTGGCGTGGCGCCACCCACCCATTCGGCCATCCGCATCCCCAGCCACGGCATGATCGCCACGCCGGAGCCGCAGCAGCCAACGGCGTACGTCACGCCGTCGCGGCCACGCCCCGCGTGCACCATCCGGTCGTACGTGAACGCCACGCGCCCGCCCCAGGCGTACGCCACGTGGACCCCGGCCAGCTGCGGGTGCACCTGGACCATCGCCCGCTGGAGGATCTCCGCCGTGTGCATGATGGACGACGGCCACATGGACGCCCGGCCGCCGAACAGCATCCGCCCGTCCGGGGTGAGGCGCCAGTAGTAGAGGAAGTTCTTCGTGTCGAAGAACATGCGTCCCCTGGGGCTCACCTCCGCCGCCACCGCCGGGTCCAGCGGGTCCGTCACGATGATGAACGAGCCGATGCTCATGATCCGCCGCCGCAGCGACGGGGTGACGCCGCCGGTGTAGCCGTTGGTGCCCACGATGACCTCGCGCGCGAGGATGGCGCCGCGCGACGTCTCCACCACCTTGCGGCCATCGGCCTGGGGGCGGACCTGGTTGGCCCGGACGCCCTCGAACAGCCCGGCACCCGCCTCGTCCGCCAGGCGCACGAGGCCCGCCGTCAGCTTGCCCGGGTGCAGGCCCGCGCTGCGCTCCACCACGAGGCCGCCGAAGTAGGCGTCCGTCCCGATCTCCTCGCGGAGGTCCTCGCGCGCCACGACGTGCGCCGGCATGTCCACCCGGCCCAGGGCCATCGCGGACGCCGCCATCCCCTCCGCGTGGGAGGGAGCCGCGGCCAGCGAGATGTGGCCGGACTGGACGAAGTCCGCGTCGATGCTGCCCGAGCAGAGCTCGCGGACGTGCTCGTACGCCTCGATGGACTCGCGGTAGATGCGGGTCCCCTTGGCCTCGCCGTGCATCTTCACGAGGTCCGACACACCGTGCTTGAAGCCCGGGTGGCACATGCCGCCGTTGCGCGTGGACGCACCCCAGCCCAGGCTTTCCGCCTCCAGCAGCACCGTGGAGGCGCCCAGCTCCGCGGAGCGGCGCGCGGCCGAGAGACCGGTGAGGCCGCCGCCGATGACCACCACGTCCGCGGTGTCGGGGAGGTCGCCGCCACGCCGGTGCGGAATCTCCGGCATGGTGGCCTGCCAGTAGGACCGCTGCTCGACCGAGGCGAGCTCCTTGCTCCGTGCCATGGCGCGCAGCCTACTCCGCGCCGGGGCGGGGCGGGGCATCGTGATGCATCCGGCGGACCGCGTCCGCCGTACTGGACGGTGAACCATGATCGTGGAGCCAGTCCCCACCAACCCGAGATCGCCGGTCCGGCGCGTGATCCGTGTCGTCGGCATGGCTGCACCCGCCGCGCTGCTCGTCGCCGTCGTGACCGCGGGCGTGCTGGGCCCCCGCGCGGAGCCTGCCCCAACGTCGCGGCCGCCGGCCCCCGCCACGGTGGACACGGCGCCCCCCGCCACGGCGCCGGCACCAACGTCAACGCCCGCGCCATGGCTCGCGGTGGACGCTCCACCCGCCTCCTTCACCGGACTCCGGCCCAAGCCCATCCAGGACGTGGTCGCCGCGCATGCGGCCAGCGTGACGCAGGGCCTGGTGGCCCTCGACGGGTGGCTCTCCATCGCGGAGGCCAGGCCCCAATGCGATCCCCTGCCGCAGGGCGCGCTTGGACCCTGGTGCCGCCGGGCCGGGATGCTCGTCGCCGAGCCCTGGACCGGCGAGAGCGCGAACAGCCGCCCGCTGGCACCGCATGTCCGCGTGACGATCCCGTTGGGCGTGATGCTCCCCGGGGCGGTGCGGGCCGGGAGTGACAGCGCACCCCTCCGCGTCCTCCTGCTCGGCCGGTTCGAGCGCGAGGGCGCCCCGTGCGACAGCGCAGGATGGGGCGCCTGCGAGTCCGGCTTCATCGTGGATCGCATCGCGTACTCGGCGGGCGATCGCGTGGGCCTGACCACCCTGATCGCCCCCGGCCTGGACCGGGAGCGGCGTGCGAACCCGCTGGAGCGCATTGCGGCGCCGGACATCCCCCTGCTCGCGGTCTACGCGCGGCCCGCGATCATCGTCGCGGTGGACCCGGCGACCGCAAGTCTCACGTCACGGCCGGCGCCGGGCACGAGCCCCCGCGCCGGCCCGGCAGCCTGGTACGTCAGGTGGTACAGCGCGACCTCGCACGAGGTGCGATGGAGGCTCCTGGACGGCGCGACGCTGGCACCGCTTGGCGAAGGCGTCGTGGGCCCAACGGTGGTGAACGCGGAGCAGGCGCCCGTTCAGGCGCGGTAGGCCACCCGGCCGGAGGCGATCGTCAGCATCACGGCGCCGCGGAGCTCGCGGCCCATGAGCGGCGTGTTCCTGCCCTTGGACGCGAGCGACTCCGGGGTCACCGTCCACGTGGCGTCGCGGTCCACCACCACCAGATCCGCGGGATCGCCTTCGCGCAGTCCGGGTGCCGCAGACGCCCAGCGGCAGCCCAGCACGCGGGCCGGGCCAGTGGTGAGCGCCTGCACCACCGCAGCCAGGGGCACGAGGCCCGCATCCACCGCGGCCAGGAGCACCGGCAGCGCCGTCTCGATCCCGCTGATGCCGTTGATGGCCCAGCCGAACTCCACGTGCTTGTCCACCACGGTGTGCGGCGCGTGGTCCGTGGCGATGGCGTCCGCGGTCCCATCCGCGATGGCGGCGAGGCACGCGACCGCGTCCTCGGCGGACCGCAGGGGCGGGTTGACGCGCAGCGAGGTGTCGTACGGGTGGGCCACGAGCGCCTTGTCCACCCACGGGTCACGCGCGTGGCCATCGGCGTCCAGCGCCTCCCAGGCCCAGCGGCGGGCGCCGGCGATCCACTCGTCCGCGAAGGCCACGTGGTGCGGGGTCACGTCGCAGGTGACCGGCAGACCCGCGGCCTTGGCCGCGCGCACGTGGGCGAGGGACGCGGCGGTGGAGACGTGCGTGAGGTGGAGGCGCGCGGTGGGCACGTCGCGGACCACGTCCGCAAGGATCGCGATGGAGCGCGCCACGGAGCCCGCCTCGGCCGCGATGGGCCAGCCGCGTAGACCCAGGACGGTGGCGATGTAGCCCTCGGACGCCTCGGCGCCATCCGTGAGGGAGTGATCCTCCGGGTGGTCGATGATGGGCAGGCCCAGCGCGCCGGCGTAGGCGAGGGCATTGCGCAGAAGCGAGGCGGACCGGACCGAGGCCCCGTCGTCCGAGAGGCCCACGACGCCCGCGTCCGCGAGCTCGCCGATGGCCGCGAGCTGCTCGCCCTTGCGGCCGGCGGTGACGGCCCCGTGGACCAGCGTGCGGACGGGTGACCCCGACGCCGCAGCTGCAGCCAGGACCCGCGCGACCACGGACGGATCGTCGATGGCGGGCGTGGTGTTCGGCATGAGGCAGACCGTGGTCCAGCCGCCGTGCGCCGCCGCGGCGAGGCCCGTGGCCACCGTCTCGGCGTCCTCGTTGCCGGGCTCACGGAAGTGGGCGTGCAGGTCCACGAGGCCGGGGGCGATCAGCAGGCCACCCGTGGCGGAGATGCCGTGGGCGGCGGCGGCCGCCGCGTCCAGCCAGGTGACGCGCTCGATGACGCCACCGCTGACGGTGACCTCGCAGGCGCCCTCGCGTCCGCTCGCAGGGTCCACAGCCCAGCCCCGCAGGACCAGGCCGTCCGCCGTCTCGCTCACGCGTTCCCTCCCGCGCGTCGCGCGCCGGCCAGCAGGTAGAGCAGCGCCATCCGCACGGCGACGCCGTTGGTGACCTGCGCGGTGATCACGGAGCGCGGGTCCACGGCGACATCGGCCGCGATCTCCACGCCCTCGTTCATGGGTCCCGGGTGCATGACGATGCAATCCGGCTTCGCGAGGCGCAGGCGCTCCTTCGTGAGCCCGTACCGTGCCGCGTACTCGCGCAGTGACGGGAGCAGGCCGCCGGCCATCCGCTCCTTCTGGATCCGCAGGGCCATCACCACGTCCGCGTCGCGCATCGCCGCGTCCACGTCGCTCGTCACCGTGAACCGCCGGCCCGCGGCACCCCGAGCGGCCCAGCCCTCGAACCCGCGCAGCAGCGTGGACGGGCCGCAGATCCAGAGGTCCGCGCCCATCGCCGTGAGGGTCCAGATGTTGGAGCGGGCCACGCGCGAGTGGAGCGCATCGCCCAGGATCACGATCTTGCGGCCCTCCAGGCTGCGGCCGGGAAGCCGGGAGCGCAGCGTGAAGAGGTCCAGCAGCGCCTGGGACGGGTGGGCGTGCCAGCCGTCGCCGCCGTTGAGGACCGCGCCGCCGAAGACCTCCGAGGCGAGGTACGGCGCGCCGGACACGTTGTGGCGCATGACGAGCATGTGGGCGCCCAGCGCCTCCACCGTGCGGACGGTGTCCACCAGGCTCTCGCCCTTGCTCACGGACGAGGAGGCGGCCGCGATGTTCGTCACGTCGCAGGAGAGGTTCTTGGCCGCGGCCTCGAAGGAGACACGGGTCCGCGTGGACGCCTCGTAGAAGAGGATGGTCACGTTGGTGCCGCGCAGGGCGGGCACCTTGGCGATGGGCCGGGCCAGGACCTCGCGCATGGCGTCCGCGGTGCCCATGACCGTCTCCAGCTCGCCCCGGGTCAGGTCGTCCACGTCCAGCAGGTGACGGTGGCGCCAGGCGAGATCCTGGGTCTCCGGCGGCGCGTCAACAGCGGGCACCGCGGGCGTGGCCGGCGTCCGGGAAGCGGCAGGGGTGGAACCCGAGGACGCCGCCTCGGGGCGGTCGACCTCGGGGGTCACTGGACGGAGCCCCCGCCCGCGCCCGGCAGCCGGTCGATCACCACCGCGTCATCCCCATCGATCACGTCCAGCATCACGTGGACCACCTCCTCGCGTGACGTGGGGACGTTCTTGCCAACGTGATCCGCGCGGATGGGGAGCTCGCGGTGCCCGCGGTCCACCAGGACGGCGAGGCGGATGGCCTGCGGGCGTCCATAGTCGATGAGGGCGTCCATCGCGGCGCGGATCGTGCGCCCGGTGTACAGGACGTCGTCCACCAGGACCACGGTCCTGCCGTTGATGTCGAACGGGATGGCGGTGCCCTTGACCACGGGCTGTTGGGCCACGAGCGACAGGTCGTCGCGGTAGAACGTGATGTCCAGCGCGCCCACCGGCACCTCGGCACCCTCGTTCTCGCGGATGGCGTCCGCGATGCGCCGGGCAAGCGGGACGCCGCGGCGCTGGATGCCCACGAGGGCGAGCCCGTCCGTGCCGGCGTGCTTCTCAACGATCTCGTGGGAGACGCGGACCACGGCGCGCCGGATGTCGTCGCCGGTCATGATGCGGCGACCGCTCATCGGTCCGTCCTGCGGGGCTGCACGGTGGTGATCCTCCTTCCCGGCCTCACGGGGCCACCCGGTCTCACCGGACCGGCGCGGAAATCGC
>CAIYZX010000190.1 GCA_903930745.1 uncultured Chloroflexota bacterium
CGTGCCGGGCAGCAGCCAGACGCTGGCCGCGGACCCCTTGTTGTCCAGCTTCCCGTTGCGCCCCACCAGCAGGTACTCGTTGGGGCCAGACCTCACCACCGGCATCGCGGTTCCTCCCAGGCTCGGTGCCAGGAGCGCCCCCGGTCCTCCCCGGGAGGCGTCTCCGCCCGATGCCCGTGAGTCCACACCCCCGGCCGGGCGCCCGAAACGGCACGGAGGTCACAGGGTCGGCGGTGCCGGCGTGCGCCGGTGCGCGCGTGCGCCGCCGGGTGCGGGCGAAGTACCACGTCGGCGCGCCGCCGGGTCCCATGCCGCGCTGTGGTGCCGCCTTGCGGCCCCCTCTTCCGCCAGATATCCAAAGGACGGATGTTCGGCAGGGCGATCCGGGCCAGGCACTGCGGCTTGCGCCCCGGAGCGGGTCACCCCGCCCGCACATCGGCGTTTCCGGCGCTCCGGGCAGCTGGATCGAGCCGCGAGCGGTCGCCGCACCCCGGGTCACGCCCGAGACAGGCCTCGGCTACGGCTGGCTCGCGGCGAATATCCGTCCTTGGAATATCTGGCGGTTCGGCGCCGACCGAGCGTGGGCTTGGGCGACGGCCGCCCCGGAGCGCGGCGGACGCTTCAACCCGGCTAGGGCCGGTCCTCCGCCTCCGCCTCGGCGGCGGCAACCGCGGCATCCGCAGCCACCCCGGCGGCAACCGCGGGCACCGGCGCGGCTTCCTTCGGCCGGATCAGCGTGGTGAGCCCGATGCCCAGCACCACGGCCCCGAAGCCCAGCACGTCCACGATCCCCAGCTTCTCGCCCAGGAGCAGCCAGCCCATGAACAGCCCCACCACCGGCGTGGCGAGGAAGCCCATCGCCGCGGGAATGGGCCCTAGGGACCGCGTGATGGACTGCGATGCCCAGTTGGCGAACGCGGTGGCCACCGGCCCGGAGTAGAGGAGGATCAGGACGGTCTCCGGCTGCCAGTTGATGGTCCGCCCGCCTTCGAGCAGCGCGGCCACCACGATCACCGGCACGATCGCGATCCCCAGCATCCACGGCTGCAGGTCCAGCGGCGACGAGCGCCAGTGGTGCCGGCGGATGTGGATCGTGACCACCGCCCAGAGCATGCCGTTGCCAATCAGCCCCAGCGTCCCGGCCAGCTCGGCGGGCACCCCCCAGTCGATGACCGTGGGGTTCACGAGCGCCAGGATGCCGCCGATGCCCAGCACGAGACCGGTCACCTCGTTCCACCGGGCGCGCTGCCGGAAGACCGTCCACATCAGCACGGCCACCCAGAGGGGCTGCGCGTAGACCAGCACGGACGAGCGGCCCGCGGGTACCGCCTGGAGGGCCAGGTTCATGATCACGATGGACGCGGAGATCTGGAGCAGGCCCACGGACGCGATGATCGGCACGTCCTCGCGCGGCGGGAGCCGGAGGCGGCGCTGGGCGGCGAGTATCACGACGATCGTGATCAGGCCGCCCGCGAGGCGGAGCACCGCGTACTGGAGCGGGGGCATCGTGTGGAGCCCCATCTTCACGATGGGCCAGTGCGAGCCCCAGACCACGGCGAGGATCGCCAGCAGCACGAGCGCCGTGCGCCGCGAGTGGATCGCGGACTGAGCCGGCGGGGCGGATGGGGTGGATGGGGCGGCCGATGCCGACGGGGCGGGTGCCGATGGCGCGGGGTTGGAGATCACGCACGGCAGGGTACCCCGGCGGGCCCGCGAGGAGCCGGGCCGGATGGCCCGCGTGCGGTAGGCTCGGGGAGCGCCGCGCATGCGGCGGACGCACGAAGGCAGCGAACGGAGAGGGACGGATGCGACTCGGCCTCGTGGGCTACGGCAACGGCGGGCGCCACTTCCACGCCCCCTACATCAGCGCCGTCCCGGCGATCCGGCTCACGGGCATCGTGGTCTCGGAGCGGACCGCCATGGCCGCGGCGTCGGACCACCCGGACGTCCCGCGCTACAGCTCCCTGGCGGAGCTGCTCATGGCCGGCAACGTGGACGCGGTGACCATCACCACGCCCCCGCAGACCCGCCGCGATCTCGTCCGCGAGGCCATCGCCGCGGGCGTCCACGTCATCGCGGACAAGCCGTTCGCACCCACCGCCGAGGCAGGTCGCGAACTGGCCGACCTGGCCACCGAGGCGGGCGTCAACCTGTCCGTCTTCCACAAC
>CAIYZX010000191.1 GCA_903930745.1 uncultured Chloroflexota bacterium
CCGCGCCCCGGACCACGCCCGGACCGGCCTCGGCGCCCGCCGGCTCTCGGCGAATATCCGTCCTTGGGATATATGGCGGTTTTGCGACGGCCGAGCGTGGGGTTCGGCGCCGGCTGCCCACTGGCGCGGCGGACGCCCGAATCCGGCTAGTGCCGGTCCTCGGCACTCGCCCCGGCGGCACTCGCCCCGGCGGCACTCGCCCCGGCGGCACTCGCCCCGGCGGCACTCGCCCCGGCGGCACTCGGCCGGATCAGCGTGGTGAGCCCGATGCCCAGCACCACCGCCCCAAAGCCCAGAACGTCCACGATCCCCAGCTGCTCCCCAAGGAGCAGCCACCCCGTGAGCAGGCCAACCACCGGCGTGGCGAGGAAGCCCATCGCGGCCGGGATGGGCCCAAGGGAACGCGTGATGGACTGCGACGCCCAGTTGGCGAACGCGGTGGCCAACGGCCCGGAGTAGAGCAGGATCAGGACGGTCTCCGGCTGCCAGTCGATGGTCCGCCCGCCTTCGAGCAGCGCGGCCGCCATCATCACCGGCACCATCGCGGTCGCCAGCATCCACGGCTGAAGGTCCAGCGGCGAGGAGCGCCAGTGGTGCCGCCGGATGTGGATCGTGACCACCGCCCAGAGCATGCCGTTCCCGATCAGTGCCAGCGTCCCGGCCAACTCCGCGGGCACGCCCCAGTCGATCACCGTGGGGTTCACGAGGGCGAGGATGCCGCCGATGCCCAGCACCAGGCCCGTCACCTCGTTCCAGCGGGCGCGCTGCCGGAAGACGGTCCACATCAGCGCCGCCACCCAGAGGGGCTGGGCGTAGACCAGCACGGACGAGCGGCCGGCCGGGACCGCCTGCAGGGCCAGGTTCATGATCACGATGGAGGCGGAGATGTGGACCAGGCCCACGGACGCGACGATCGGGATGTCCTCGCGCGGCGGGCGTCGCAGCCGCCGCTGGGCGCCAAGGATGACCACCATGGCAACAAGGCCACTCGCAAGGCGCAGCACTCCGTACTGGAGCGGCGGCATCGTGTGGAGCCCCATCTTCACGATGGGCCAGTGCGTGCCCCAGACCACGGCGAGGATGACCAGCAGCACGAGCGCGGTGCGGCGCGAGTGGACGGCGGACTGGGCCGATGCCGAAGACGGGGAGGAGGCCGATGCCGAAGACGAAGCCGATGACGCGGGGTTGGAGCTCACGCCCGGGAGGGTACCCCGGCGGGCCCGCGACGAGCCGGGCCGGATGGCCCGCGTGCGGTAGGCTCGGGGAGCGACGCACATGCGGGCGCGGCGGACGCAGCGGACGACGGAACGGAGAGGGACGGATGCGACTCGGCCTCGTGGGCTACGGCAACGGCGGGCGCCACTTCCACGCCCCCTACATCAGCGCCGTTCCGGCGATCCGCCTGACGGGCATCGTGGTCTCGGAGCGGACCGCCATGGCCGCGGCCTCGGACTACCCGGACGTCCCGCGCTACAGCTCCCTGGCGGAGCTGCTCATGGCCGGGAACGTGGACGCGGTGACCATCACCACGCCCCCGCAGACGCGCCGCGATCTCGTCCGCGAGGCCATCGCCGCGGGCGTCCACGTCATCGCGGACAAGCCGTTCGCACCCACCGCCGAGGCAGGTCGCGAACTGGCCGACCTGGCCACCGAGGCGGGCGTCAACCTGTCCGTCTTCCACAAC
>CAIYZX010000192.1 GCA_903930745.1 uncultured Chloroflexota bacterium
CAGGCCCTCGTTCACCCAGCGGGGCGGGAAGCGGTATGGGTTCTTCACGGCAGTGTCGAACACGAGGTGGACCAGCTCGTGCGGGATGACGATGCTCACCCAGGAGCTGCCGATCTCGGACGGCGTCAGCAGCGCGAACATGGTCCGGATGTCCGCGTGCGAGCGCCCGCCCACGTTCTCGCGGGTGCCGGGGCCCATCGCCTCCCTGAAGGAGGCCTCGTCGCCGTACGCGTAGAAGTCGATGCGGTCGTTCTCGGTCACGCCCAGGAGGGCCGCGGTCTCCTGCACGGCGTCATCGCCGATCTTGAGCGCCTTGCGGGCGAAGTCCTCCGAGCCCTGGTACCAGTGGAACGTCACCACGTCGCCGTGCATCACCTTCCAGGTGTGGCTGGTGTCCTGGTAGTGGACGCTCTGCGTGGCGGAGATAACCGGGTCCACGCCTGCCGCCGGGTAGACGGCCCAGGCGGCCTCGAGCCGCGTGTTCGGCGCCAGGAAGCCGGTGCCCGTGGTGTCCAGCTTGTAGTGGAGGGTGGACGTGCCGGCGGACGGCGCCTCCACGTCGATGATGTACGGGCCCAGCGTGTCCGGGAAGGTGAGGCGAAGCTCCGCCCGCACGGCGTCCGCCGGCGTGGTGACGCTGACGCTGAACGTGATCCCGTCGCCCCAGACCGGGTCAGCCGAGGGCGACGAGAAGGTGATGCCGGCGGCAAGCGCGGTGCCCGCGACAGCAGGCACGAGCAGCGCGGCGCAGATCAGCGCGGCGATCGCGGGGGCCAGGAGGCGGCGAAGCCGCACGGCGAGGAACGGGATGCTCACTGGCCGTCCCCCCATGCCATGCCGGCGAACCGCAGGATTCCCTGCCCGTTGTCATAGGCCCCCAGGAGCCCGTCCCGGACGAGCGCCCACGACGTCCCGTAGGCCACGGGCACCACCGGCGCCTCGTCACGCACGAGGCCCAGGGCGGTCGTGAAGCCGGCCATCGCGGCGTCGGGCGACGTGGCCGAGGTGGCGGACGCCACCGCATCGTCGAACGCCTGGTTGGACCAGCCGCCCTGGTTCGCCGTGGAGCCGGTGCCCAGGAGCACGCCCAGGAAATCGTTGGGACCGGGGTAGTCCGCGACCCAGGAGAGGCTCCAGATCTGCGGCGGGTCCGTGGCGAGCCGGTACGTGTAGGAGCCGAAGTCCATGGACGCGTAATTGATCGTGACGCCCAGGTTCTGCTCCGCCATGGCGATGACCGCCTCGTCGTAGCCACCGCCACTGGCGATGAAGGAGAGCTCCGGGAAGCCGGCACCGCCCGGGTAGCCCGCCTCGGCGAGCAGGGCGCGAGCGTGCTCCGGGTCATAGGCAGGGATGAAGTCGCCCTCGGGCGCTCCCGGGATCCCCAGCGGCACGAGGCTGGTGGCAGGGATCGAGGAGCCGGGCTCGTCCAGGGCGGCAATGCGGTGCCAGTCGACGGCAGCGGCGAACGCCTGGCGGACGCGCACGTCGTCAAACGGCGCCCTCGTGGTGTCGAACCCGTAGTAGGTCACCGACAGTGACTTGTGGCTGCGGAGCGTGGGCCCGAGCTGGCGGTCGTAGCGGATCCACGAGGCATCCATCCACGAGATGGGGGCGATGTCGATGGTCCCCGCCTCGAACTCGTCCACCGGGCTCGCTCCGCCCAGGGTGGTGACCATCTTGACCGCGTCGATCGCAGGCTTGCCCGCCCAGTAGCGCGAGTTCGCCTGGAGCGTCCAGCTGTCCCTGTCCACGCGCTTGAGGGTGAAGGCGCCACTCCCAACGAGCTTGCCCGGGTCCGGTGTGATCTCGGCGATGCCCACCGAGGGCGGGACGATGGCGAAGGGCGCCGACGAGACGATCGTGGGCAGGTCCGCTCCGCCTCGCTCCATCTCCACCACCACGGTGCGATCGCCATCTGCGGCGACGCCCAGCGTCGCGGTGTCCGTCGTCTGGCCCGCAAGGAGGGCGCGGGCACCGGCGACGTCTGCGATGAGCGAGGCGAGGGGCGACTGGTTGTCCGGGTCGAAGAGTCGCCGCCAGCTGCGGACCACGTCCTTGGCGGTGAGCGGCGCCCCGTCGGAGAACGTGAGGCCGTCTCGGAGCGTGAAGGTCACGCGCGTTCCGCCGTTCTCCACGGTCCACGACTCGGCCAGGGCAGGCCGGATCTGGAGGTTCGCGTCCACGG
>CAIYZX010000193.1 GCA_903930745.1 uncultured Chloroflexota bacterium
CAACCCCACCGCGAACACGGAGGCGGTGCCTGCGGACATCCTGGCGTGGACCGGCGGACGGGCCATCGTGGCCACGGGCAGCCCCTTTGCGCCGGTGTCCGTTGGTGGCCGGACGCACAGGATCCCGCAGGCGAACAACGCCTACGTCTTCCCGGGCCTGGGCCTCGCGGCGATCGTGTCCGAGGCGCGCACGCTGCCGGACTCCGCGTTCCTGGTGGCCTCGCGGCGGCTCTCCGAGATGGCGCCGTCCTACGAGGCGTCCGAGGGGATGCTCTTCCCGTCGATCGCGGAGCTGCGCAACGTGGCGCGGGAGATCGCGATCGCGGTGGTGGCGCACCTGGGCTCGCTGGGCGTTGGCCGCCGGTACCACCCGGCGCAGATCCCGGCGGCCGTGGACGCGATGATGTGGCGCCCGGCCTACGTCCCGTACGAGGCGGTGTAGCCCCCGTCCTTGCGCCGCGGAGCCGCCGCCGGTCGCCCGCCGCGCCCGACGCCCGACGCCTGTCGGGGCGGGGTGTCGCGGAGCCGCCGCTGGTCGCGGCGTGGTGTCGCGTACAGCGCCACGAAATCGGGACAAACGGTGCCCGCGGGCCGGTTGGGGCCGGTCTCGGTCCCGTGCGGGCGTGATTCGTCGAGTGACAGGCGACAGTACCCGGGTGCGCCGGCCAATCGGAGCCCATCGAGGGCTTCCGTGGCCCCGGAACCCCGGCTGAGACCGCCTCAGGCGCGATTTGGCGGTCCGGCTTGCGGAATTCGTGGCGCTCTACGCGACACCCGTGCGGACGGTCAGACCCTGGCCGTCAGCTCCCAGCGATCGGCCCCCGGCCTCCGGCGCTCCGGCGCGCTGTTCGCCCAGCGGGCAACCCAGCCGACGCACCGGCGATCCTGCATCTCTGCGCGGGCAGAATCGACAGGGAGCGCCCAGATCGGTCGGATCTGCATCCGCAAGCGGGCAGGAATGCACCTCCGCCGTGCCGGTTGCCCGCCCAGCGGGCAATGCCCGGTCCGGGAGTGGACCGCGCCCGAGCTTCTGAGCGTGCTGCGGGCAATGCCCGGTCCGGGAGTGGACCGCGCCCGAGCTTCTGAGCGTGCTGCGGGCAATGCCCGGTCCGGGAGTGGACCGCGCCCGAGCTTCTGAGCGTGCTGCGGGCAATCAGCCCTGGCCGTCAGCCGAAGATGGACGTGGGGCAGTAGCAGGTCACGATCCAGTTGGGCTGGTCCACGATCTCGCTGATGCGAAGATCGCCTGCCACGGACAGCAGCATGTACGCGTCCAGGGCGGAGAGGCCACGCTCGGCGCCCAGCCGGTCGATCATCCGGCGCACCGCGTCACGGGCGGCGCCGAAGAGATCCGGGCCCACGCCGTCTGCGGCCAGCCACGGAGCGGTGTTGGTGGACATGCCCAGCGGGCCCGCGGTGCGGAACTCCGGCCCCGTGACGCGGACGTCCTTGCGGACGGTGAGGCGGACGGCCGCCCGCATCGGTGTCTCGATCGCGGTGCCGCAGACCTCGCCATCGCCCTGGGCGGCGTGCCCGTCACCCAGCGAGAAGAGCGCGCCCGGCACCTGGACCGGCAGCCAGAGGGTGGAGCCCGCGGTGATGTGGCGGGTGTCCATGTTGCCGCCCATCACGTCCGGTGGGATGGTGGAGCGGGGCTCGCCGGCGGGGGCCAGGCCAAGCTCGCCGCAGAACGGCGCCAGCGGGACCCGGATGCCCGGCAGGAACTCCCCGTGCACGCCGTCCAGGCGGGTGATCCGCAGGTGCGCGTCCGGGAACTCGTCCGCGAGGAGGCCGAAGCCCGGGATGTTCGCGGTCCAGCCCCAGTCGCCGGGCTGGAAGGAGAGCAGCTCCACCTGGAGCGTGTCGCCGGGCTCGGCGCCATCCACGTGGATCGGTCCCGCCACCTGGTCCACCTGGTCGAAGGCAAGGTTGGCGAGATCCGCGGTGACGGACGCGGCGGTGACCTGGCCGTTGGAGGCGTCCAGGGCATCGAACTCCACCACGTCGCCGCTGCCCACGGTCAGGATCGGCGGGATGCTCTTGTCCCAGGCGAGGTGCCACTGGTCG
>CAIYZX010000194.1 GCA_903930745.1 uncultured Chloroflexota bacterium
CGGTGACCTCGCCGACCTCGGCCTCCATGACCGCCTCGGCCAGGACCCGCACGCCCTCGCGCAGGAAGTCCGTGTCGCCGCCGGCGGTCGCCTTGCGCAGCATCTCGAGCAGCGCCATCCTGTCCTCGGCCATCGTGATGTTCTCCGTGTCGTCGGTTTCTCAGTTCCAACGACGCGAGGATGACGCGGTGGCCGCTTCCATTCACGGCCCCGCTGTTACACCACTATCTGGGACGCGACCACGGCGAGGTCAACTGGCCCCTACTAGACCTGCACGGCGCGCTCACAGGCAGCCTCACTTCGACGCCACCGGCCTGACGCGTGCCATCCGCCAGGACGGCCCGGGGCGAGACCCTCGACTCCCACGCACCTGCCCGGGCACCAGAAGGACCGCGTGATCCCGCATCGGGTCGCAGCCCTCACGAGCCGCTCGCATCACGGTCCCTGTAGAGCGTCTCAGGGACCGCGCCGCCTCAGCTACCCAGCACTTCTAGAACATCGCCGGCCGCGCTGGACGAGCGCTGGTGGGTCCGGTCGGCCTAGTCGCCTTTCTGGACCGGTTAGCCATTGATCTATATAGACTGATGCATGAAGGTCAGTTAAATACTGACCCAGCGTGCCGGACTTGCTGCGGAGGGCTCTATCGAAGACTGGCAATCGACGCCCGATGCGCTTCTCGCCAGGCATGGCGGGAGGCACCTTCACACGCGCAGACTGTGGGGGAGTCACTTTGTACCGAATTCGGCAGACAGTCACCGGGATCGCCATTTCAGCGGTCCTTCTCGCGGCAGGGGCCGCACCCGCCGCGGCCGCAGGCGCCTCGGGAGCAACAGGTAGCTGATCCGACTCGCCGTCATGGGACGGAAGGCGATCCAGCCAGACTCCGCGCCGCCGCGCCGGATGATGCTGGTCGCCTCCCGGTCCTGCTAGGGAGAACCAAGTGCGCAAGACATGGCCGCCCGGTTTCCGGATCCTGCTCCTGATCGTTGGCGTGGTGCTGGTCGTGCTGGTGGCCGGGGCAATACAGTTGTTGGCTCGAGCCTCCTAGCGCGTCCTAGACAATCTGGCGCGACTCGCGCCAGATTCGTGTCCGTGGCCATGAGAAAGTCCCCACTGGTGGCCACGGACAATCGCGCGCCGAACAGTGTTCCGCCTGATCAGGGCCGGGGGCGGAGTGAGGTGAGCTTGGGCGAGCGAACGTCTCGCTCGCCCGAGCTCACCAACACATCGTTCCCAGCCGCCCCGGCGGGCCTCGTAGGCGCTCGAGCCGGTGGTGGCACCGGTGGACGGCTGCGACACGGTGGTGCGCGTGTCGGCGCAGACCTCGTCAAGCCGGCGCACGCAGTGCCCGGTGGGATCGGTGAAGGTCGCCGGGTTCCCCTCCGCATACAGGTACCGGTTCATGGACAGCGGGTCCGCCGCCTGTCCGCCGTAGGTGTCGAGCTGCGTGAAGGCGCCGAGGCCCGGCGCGTAGAAGCGGGCCCCCATCTCGTAGAGCGGGGTGGCGGTGGGACCGACGTCGAGGCGTCCCTGGTAGCGGAAGTGGCCCGAGCCCACCGAGCCCGGC
>CAIYZX010000195.1 GCA_903930745.1 uncultured Chloroflexota bacterium
CCGATCTTCACGACGCACAGGCGGCACGCGCCGCGGTCGTGGATGCCCGGCATGTGGCAGAGGCCCGGGATGTCGATCCCGTTCTCCTCGGCCACGCTCATGATCGTCTGGCCCTCGTTCCCGGCCACGTCGCGGCCGTCGATGGTCAGCGTGTGAACGGTCATGCGGGCACCTCCGCGGGCTTCTCGATCTCGCAGACGCCCGCCGGGCACCGCCGCTCCTCGATGTGGGCGAGGTACTCGTCACGGAAGTAGCGGAGCGTGGAGAAGATGGGGTTGGGGGCACCCTGGCCAAGACCGCAGAGGCTCATCTTCTGGACGACCTTGGCGAGCCGCTCCAGGTTGGCGAGGTCGATCATGTCGGCCTGCCCCTTGCAGATCTTGTCCAGGAGCATCCAGAGCTGCGTGGTGCCAACGCGGCAGGGCACGCACTTGCCGCACGACTCGTCACGGCAGAAGTCCTGGAAGTAGCGGGCCACGTCCACCATGCACGACGTGTCGTCCATGATGATCATGCCGCCGGATCCCATGAAGGAGCCCAGCTCGATCAGGTTCTCGTAGCTGACCTCGGTGTCCAGGAACTCGGCCGGGATGCAGCCGCCGGACGGGCCGCCGGTCTGGACCGCCTTGAACGGGCGGCCGTCGATGATGCCGCCGCCGATGTCGAAGATGATCTCGCGGAGCGTCATGCCCATCGGCACCTCCACGAGCCCCGTGTTGACCACGCGGCCGGCGAGCGCGAAGACCTTGGTCCCCTTGCTCTTGCCGATGCCGATGCCGCTGTACCACGCCGCGCCGTTGCGCAGGATCGTGGGCACGTTGGCGAACGACTCCACGTTGTTGATCAGCGTGGGGCAGCCGAACAGGCCCTCCACCGCCGGGTACGGCGGGCGCGGGCGCGGGTTGCCGCGCTTGCCCTCCACGGAGCTGATGAGCGCCGTCTCCTCGCCGCACACGAAGGCGCCGGCGCCCAGGCGGATCTGGATGTCGAAGGAGAAGGAGGTGTCGCAGATGTTGGCGCCCAGGAAGCCTGCGCGCTGGGCCAGGCGGATCGCGGTCCGGAGGCGGGCCACGGCCAGCGGGTACTCCGCGCGGCAGTAGATGTACCCCTCCGTGGCGTGGACGGCGAAGGCGGCGATCGCCATGCCCTCCAGGACGCGGAACGGGTCGCTCTCCAGCACGGAACGGTCCATGAACGCGCCCGGGTCACCCTCGTCCGCGTTGCAGATGACGTACTTCTGGGTGCCGGGCGCCTTCGCCACGGTGGTCCACTTGAGACCCGTGGGGTAGCCCGCACCACCGCGACCACGCAGGCCGCTCTGGGTGATCTCCTCGCGGACCTCCGTGGAGGTCATCTCCGAGAGGACCTTCTGGAGCGCCTCGTAGCCGCCCCGGCCCAGGTAGTCGTCCAGGCTCTCCGGGTCCACGCGCCCGAAGTTCTCCGTGGCCACGCGCAGCTGGCGCTCGAAGAACGGGCCCTGCGGCTCCGGCGTGCCGGTGGGCTTGGCCGTCCTGAGCTCGCCCACCAGGGCGTCCAGCTCGTCCGGCTTCACCGACGCGAAGAGGCGCCCGGTCTCGGGGATCTCAACGAGCGGGCCGGCGGCGCAGAGGCCCAGGCAGCCAACGCGCTTGACCGCGACGTCCGCGAGCCCCTCTGCCGCGCACCGCTCGGCCAGCTTCGTGGTGATGTCATGGGCCTGGGCGGACATGCAGGACGCCGCCTCGCACACGTACGCGGAGACGCGCGTGGCGGGGGCGGCACCCTCGGCGCCCAGCTCGTTCAGGACATGGGGAAGGGCGCGCCGCCGGACCGGCTTCGCCGCGGGCAGCTCGCTCACATCGCCTCCAGCTGCGCGACGAGCTCCGCCGCGCCAACCTTGCCCTTGACCTCGCCGTCCACGATCACCGCCGGCGCCAGGCTGCAGGCGCCGAGGCAGCGGGCCGTGAGCACGGAGAGCCTGCCGTCCCCGGTGGTCTCCTTGGGCCTCACACCCAGCCGTCGCTCCAGGCCGTTGAGGATCTCCTTCGCGCCGTTGATGTAGCAGGCCGTGCCCGTGCAGACGACGCACGTGTGGGCGCCCTGCGGCTTGAGCGTGAAGAAGGAGTAGAAGGTGGCCACGCCGTAGACGCGGGAGTGCGGCACACCAAGGGTGTCGCCCACGTAGTTGAGCGCATCCTCGTCCAGGTAGCCGAAGGCCTCCTGGGCCGCGTGGAGGGCCTCGATCAGGGCCGCGGGACGGTCGCCCATGCGACGCATCCGCGTCTCCACGATCTTCCAGCGCTTGTCGTCACTTGGTGGTGACGGCTTCCTGTACAGCGCAGGCATGCGGTGCTCCCCGTGCGGCGATGGGCCCGTGCCCGGGACGAGGCACGTTGATCCTGGTCGTGAGACCCGGGCCCTCTCGGACCCGACATCGCCACCGTAGTCTTCCAGATTGTCGGGCATCCCTGCCGGGCGAACCGGACGCTCCAGCCCGTTGGCCGGGTCCCCCCTGCCGTGCGGGCCCGTGTCGCGGGACCATCGGCAGGGCCGGAAGGCACGGGCTTCCGAGATCGACCGGCCACCCGCTCACCAAGATGCGTGACAACCCCGCCGCGTGCCGGGGGGCCCGCATGGGGGGCTGACCCAACGAGCCCGGCGCGCCTACGGTTGCCCCCGCGTTCCCGTTCCGTCCGCGCAGACGGAGGCTCCCCGGATGGCGACCATGACCGAAACCCAAGACCAGCCGATCCCCGAGTCTCTCGGCGGCCACCTCCGCTTCCTGCACGAGCGCCTGGACGAGGTAGCGCCTGCCGTGGAGCGGATCGCGGTCGTCCTCTACGACCCTGGCGACAAGACGCTCAAGACCTTCATCAACAGCACCCGCAACGGGTATGCCATCCGGGGCTACGAGTACCCGCTTGCCCGCAGCCGGTCACTCTCCGCCATCGCCGCCAGCGGCCGGTCCCGGCTGATCACGGACATCCCGTCCGCCCTGACCAACGAGGCGACGCACACGCGCTACGTGCGCGACGAGGGGTATCTCTCCTCGTACACCCTGCCCATGCAGAGCCACGGGATGTTCCTGGGCCTCATCTTCTTCGACGCCCGCGAGCACGACACGTTCACCCCAGGACTCCGGCGCGAGCTGGATCTCTACGGCCAGGTGATCACCAGCGCGGTCGCCGTGGAGCTCGCCACCGTGCGCTCCATCACGGGTGCGGTCCACGTGGCCCGCGACATCACGGAGCTGCGGGACGTGGAGACCGGCGTCCACCTGGAGCGCGTCGCCCGCTACTCCCGCCTGGTGGCCCACCACCTCGTGGAGGAGCTTGACCTCACGGACGAGTTCGTGGAGGCGGTCTTCATGTTCGCGCCCCTCCACGACGTGGGGAAGATCGGCATCCCCGACGCGATCCTGCTCAAGCCGGGGAAGCTGGACCCGGACGAGTGGACGGTCATGAAGACGCACACCACCAAGGGTCGCTCGCTGGTGGACACGATAAGCGACGACCTGGGCATCATCTCGCTCGCCCAGGGCGACGTCATGCGCAACATCGTGGAGTTCCACCACGAGGCGCTTGACGGATCCGGCTACCCGCGCGGTCTCCGCGGCGAGGAGATCCCGCTGGAGGCGCGCCTGGTTGCGGTCGCGGACATCTTCGACGCCCTCACCACCGTTCGCCCGTACAAGCAGGCGTGGCCCGTGGGCGACGCGATGGACGAGCTCGCCCGGATGGCGAACGCCGGCAAGCTGGACGCCCGCGCGGTCTCCACGATGATCGCCCACCGCGTCGAGGCGGAGGAGATCCTGGAGCGCAGCCGCGGCCTGGAGAACGGCAGGGGCTAGGAGTTGGCGCCCCCGGCAGGGATCGAACCTGCGACCTCGGGATTAGAAGTCCCTCGCTCTGTCCGCTGAGCTACGGGGGCCGGTGCCGAACGCGAGGATAGCCCGCGCGGGGCACATAGGGCACATGCCGCACGTTCCAGCGCCGAATCCCGGTGCTATGCTCGCGGCCCTTCGTGCGGCGAGCCCAAGGCCGCGCGGTCAGTCGAGCCCGGGAATGCCCGACCAGACCCTCAACCGAAGACCAATCGCGCGCGGGCAGCTGGCCCTCCAGCTCCCCGTGGACCTGCCCGCCATCGCCATCGAGCGGGAATGGCAGGATCAGCCGCGCCTGTGGGGCCACAGCCTCCACCCGATGTGCTCGTACCTCGCGAGCTTCCCGGCGGCGCTCGTCCACTCGTTCATCGCCCGCTACACGCGCCCGGGTGACGTGGTCCTGGACCCGTTCTCCGGCCGCGGCACCACGCCCGCCCAGGCCGCCGCGGAGGGTCGTGTGGGCGTGGGCAACGACCTCAACCCGCTCGCCCACATCCTGACCGCCGCCAAGGTGGAGCCGGCCCCCGCGGCCGCCACCCGGACCCGCCTCATGGCCCTGCGCCTTGCGTGGATCGCGGATGCGCCCGCCTGGATCGCGCTCGCGGAACGCGTGAAGGCGCCGCACACCGGCCTCTTCGACGTCCTGGTCCCGGCCGCGGGCTCCGGCGCGGAGCCGGGCCGGGGCACGGACCCCGTCCCGGACGAGGTGGCGCTCGCCTTCTCCACGCACACGCTCGCCCAGCTCCTCCAGGTCCGGTCCCTCCTCCAGCTGGGCGACCGGACGGACCGCTTCCTCGCCGGTGCCCTCGCCGGGATCCTGCACGGCAAGACGCCCGCCTACCTCTCCACGGTCATGCCCAACACGTTCAGCATGGCGCCGCGCTACGTGCGCGACTTCGTGGCCAGGACCGGCTA
>CAIYZX010000196.1 GCA_903930745.1 uncultured Chloroflexota bacterium
GGGTTGACCTGGGCCTCTACCCGGAGATCCAGCGGTTTGGCGCCACCGACATCAGCGCCTGCTTCTCGTGCGGCACCTGCTCCGCAACGTGCCCCATGAGCCAGTCGGACGGGACCTTCCCGCGCCGGATCATCCGCTACGCCCAGCTGGGGATGAAGGAGTCGCTCCTCTCGTCCAAGGAGCTGTGGGCCTGCTACCAGTGCGGCGAGTGCGCCGAGTCCTGCCCCACGCAGGCGGACCCGTCGGAGTTCATGGCCGCCACCCGCCGCTACGCCATCGCGTCGTACGACAGGACCCGGCTCGCCCGGACGATGTACACGCGGCCCATCGTGGCCACGGTGTTCGCGGTGCTCATCGCGCTCTTCTTCGCCGCCTTCATGTACGCCGCGCACGGCCCCATGGCCGGCGAGGAGCTGGCGATCTTCGAGTGGATCCCGTCCGAGCTCATCCACACCACCGGCCTCCTCGTGATGGCGGTGGTGGTGCTCGCGGGCCTGTCCGGGATCGTGTCCATGGCCCGGGCCATCGGCCGCAAGGAGGGGATCTCCCTGCGCGCGGCACTGGGCACCCGCGCCGGCCTCGCGAAGACCGGCCGCGCGCTGTGGGCGGCCATCGCCCGCGAGTCGCTGGCGCAGGTCCGCTTCCGCGAGGAGTGCGAGGCGGACGCCGCCACGGCGGCCATCCCCTGGTACCGGCAGCGCTGGCTGGTCCACGCGCTGGTGGTCTGGGGCTTCCTGGGCCTGCTCGCCGCCACCGGACTTGACTACGGCCTCGCGCTGCTGGGCATCAAGGAGACGGGCACGCCCGTCCCGGTCTGGTACCCGGTCCGGCTCCTGGGCACCGTCGCCGGCGCCGCGCTGGTCTACGGCGCCACGGTCCTCATCGTGGACCGCTACCGGGCGGCCAACCGCTCCGTGGTCCGGTCCACCACCGCGGACTGGCTCCTGCTGGGCCTGCTCTGGGTGGTCGCCGTCACGGGCTTCGCCATCGAGCTCGCGCTCTACCTGCCCGGCGCCCCGGCCTTCGGCTACTGGCTCTTCCTGGTCCACGTGGCCACGGCCCTGGAGCTTGTGCTGCTTGCGCCCTTCATGAAGCTCGCCCACGCGGTCTACCGGCCCGTGGCCCTCTTCTTCGTCGCCTACACCCGCGAAGCGAGATAGGAGTACCCGCCATGACCTCACCCACGCTGCACCAGGTGGCCCACGAGCACCACGAGCGCCTGCTCGAGGTGGTGAACCGGATGCCGATCACGGCGGATGCGCTGCTCTCGGCTCCCCAGGCGGACGTCGTCGAGAGCATCGCCGGCATGCGCGCCTTCATCGAGGGGACGCTGGTGCCCCACGTGGAGGCCGCCGAGCGGGCGCTGTACCCGGAGCTGGAGCGGATGTTCCAGAACCGCCACTCCATGGCGCCCATGCGCCGGGAGCACCAGCAGATCCGCGACCTCGCCGTGGAGTTCGGGAAGCTGGCGGACGAGGCGAGGGGACAGCTGACGCTGGGCCGGACCCTTGCCCTGCGGCGCGTGATCTTCCACCTGTATGCCCTGCTGAAGGTCCACCTCGCGGAGGAGGACGCGTACATGCGTCTCCTGGAGCGCGGGGTCAGCGACGACATGGCGGACGCGGTGGCGGCGGCGCTCGCGCACCCGGTCGCAGGATCCTGATGCCCGAGTCCGTTCGGCGATGGCCGGACCCTGCGGCGTGACGAACGCCTAGAGCGGGTCCGCCATCGCGTGGTCAAGGCTGCGCGCCAGGCGGTCCTTCTCGTCGGGGGAGATGCTGCGGTCCAGCACGCCCAGGTAGAGCTCCTCCTCCGCGAGGTGGACCTTCAGGAGGGCGTGCAGCCGGTACAGCGTCCGCCGGAGCGCCAGGCCCTCCAGCTCGTTGGACGCGCACGGGTTGCCGTGCCCCCGGTGGACCTCAAGCTCGGCCACCAGGCGGCGAAGCGTGGCGTGCTCCTCGCGCATGGGAGCCATCGTGTGGCGCGGGCCCATCAGGATCTCAAGGCGCTCGTACAGCGTCGCCTCGATGGTGTCCATGTGCGGCACCAGCTGGCCGGTGACGAACGCCAGCTCCTCGTCCAGGAGCTGGTGGACGCCCGCGCAGTCCACCCGGCCCACCATCTCCGCGAGCGCGAGCAGGCGGTCCACGTGGGGGATCAGCTGGGCGTGGTGGTGCTCGCTGGTGGCCCGCAGCGAGCTGGGCTGGGCGGTGCTCATGGTGGCGATGGTACGCCCCGGGGGCGTACCCGTCAGGCGGGCGCCGGAGCGTCCAGGACGGCGCGCACCGCGGCCAGCAGCTCGGCGCTGGTGAACGGCTTCTCCAGCACGCGCACGCCGTCCGGGAGGGAGCCGTGCTCCTCGATCTCCACGGCGAAGCCTGAGACCAGGAGCACCCGTGTCCCGGGTCGCTCCCCCAGGACCCGGCGCGCGAGCACGGGGCCCTGGATGCCGGGCATCCGGACGTCCGAGACCAGCAGGTCCAGGCGCGGCATCGAGGCGAGCACCGCGAGCGCCTCCCCGCCGTTGCCGGCCTGGCGGACGACGTACCCGGCCAGCCCCAGCGCCCTGGCGATCACGTGACGCACGGCCACTTCGTCCTCCACCACCAGGATCACCTCGCCCGCCCGGGCGAGCTCCGCAGTGGGGGTGCCGCCGGCGATCTCCCGCGCGGCAGGAGGGTGATGGGCCGGAAGATCCACGGTGAAGACCGACCCGGCTCGGGGTGTGGACGTCGCCCAGACCGCACCCCCGGACGCGGTGACGATCCCGTACACGGTGGCGAGTCCCAGGCCGGTCCCCTTGCCCTCCGGCTTCGTGGTGAAGTAGGGCTCGAAGATCCGCGCCAGCGTCTCGGGTTCCATCCCGCACCCGTCGTCCGCGACGGAGAGCCTGACCACGGGGACCGGGGTCGCCATGGGGCCGGAATCCAGCGCAACGCGGTCCGCGTCCGCCACGGCGATCCGGATGGCTCCGCCGTCCGGCATGGCGTCGCGCGCGTTCACCACGAGGTTCAGCACCACCTGCTCCAGCTCGCCCGGATCCACGAGGACCCACTGCGTGCCGGAGAGCGACGGGGTGAGGGAGATGTGCTCGCCCACGAGCCGGCGGAGCATGGGCGCCAGCGTGTCCACGGTTGCCCTCGGGTCCACGGGTCTCGGGTCCAGCGGCAGACGGCGCGAGAACGCGAGAAGCTGGCGCGTGAGCGTCGCCCCGCGGTCTGCCGCAATGAGCACCTGCTCCAGGTCGTCGCGTTGTGGACTGCCGGAGGGAATGGCGTCCAGCATCATCTCGCCGTACCCGCGGATGGCCGCGATGACGTTGTTGAAGTCGTGGGCCACGCCGCCCGCCAGCCTCCCGACCGCCTCGAGGCGCTGCGCCTGGCGCAGACGCGCCTCCAGGTCCCGTTGCGCGGTGATGTCACGCTTGACGGCCACGTAGGCGATGGGAGTGCCTCGCTCGTCCGGCACTGGGCTGATGGCAGCCTCTTCGATGTAGAGGATGCCGTCCTTCCGGCGGTTGACCAGCTCGCCGTGCCAGGTCCTCCCGGACGTGATGGTTGCCCAGAGGGCACGGTAGACGTCCACGTCCTGCCGGCCGCTCTTGAGGATCCTCGGGTTGCGGCCCACGACCTCCTCACGCGAGTAGCCGGTGACCGCCTCGAACGCCGGGTTCACGTACAGGATGTCGCCGTCGAGGTCCGCCACGACAACGGACTCGGACGTGTGCTCGATGGCGGCCACGAGGCGCAGGCGCGTGGCCGCCTCCAGGTTGCGCTCGTCCGTCACGTCGCGTGACACCGACATCAGGCCGTCGTCAAGCCTCGAGAAGTCGATCGACAGCCAGCGCCCATCCGCCAGGCGGTGCTCCACCCTCCTGCTCGTGCCGTCCCGGAGCACCGCCTCGTGCACCGGTCGCAGCGCGGAGAGCTCGGGCCGGAGCGCCCAGGCGCTCATGCCAACCGGCTGCGCGACCCCCGCGTCGAAGACCTCGCTCCACGCGGGGTTGACCCACTCGATCAGGAGGTCGGCAAGGTTCCCCTGCCCGTCGTACACGGGCCGCGTGATGGAGATCGCCTCCCGCGCCGTGGCGACCACCGCCTCGAAGCGGGCCTGCACGAGCCGCAGCTCCTCGGCACGCAGGTGGGCATCCGTCACATCGCGGCTGGTGTGGAGGAGCCCGTGCGGGGTCATCGTGACGTACAGGTCCACCCAGAGGTCCCCGCCTCCCGGTAGCTGGAAGTGGCGCTCCTCGCTGACGATCGCTCCCTGCTCCACGACGGGCCGGTAGAGCTCGATGACCTGGCCGGCGGCATGGGGCCACTCGCGCACCATGGAGCGCCCGGCGATGTCCGCCATCTCGAGCCCGCCGAACCACCGCATCCTGGACGTCCGGTTCACGAACATCGGCGCAACGTCCACGAGCCGCCCGGCTGCGTCCCTGACCGGGCGGAAGAGGCCGATGGAGTCCGGCGATGCATCCAGCACCGCGCGGAACCGTGCGTCGTTCTCCCGGAGCTGCTCGCGCAGCAGGTCCTCCGCCGAGGCCTCGCGCGACACGACGAGGACGGTGTCGTCCATTGGCGTGATCTGCACCACCGCGGAGCGGTCGGCGTCCAGCGGGTTCTGCAGCACCAGGCGCTGCACCTTCCCGGAGCGTGCCGCCTGCGCCACCGCGGCCAGGCGCCCATCACCGAACGCGGGCTGGACGTCCAGCAGACGTCGCCCGGTCACGGCGACCCCGCTGGAGAAGGCGGTGCGCCACGCCTCGGACGCGAAGACGATCTCAGCGTCAGCGGCCTCGTCCGCGCCGCCGACGGGACGGAGGACGAGGACGAGGTCGGGGTCGGGGTCGGGCAGACCGGCGACGGGGCTGGCGTGGCTCATGATCGTGCCCACGGTCCCTCGAATGCGCTGGGATGGTCGGGTCCATGCGTACCCCAGCGCATTCGGACGGGGCCAGTCTACCGGCCATGGGTGACTGGAGAACTCCCCCGTTGGCGGGGTGCGGAATCCGCGGCCGGATGGCAACCTGTCTGGCATGACCACACCTCGCACCTTCGCCG
The DNA here is from genome assembly GCA_903930745.1 of uncultured Chloroflexota bacterium. Lineage (GTDB taxonomy): Bacteria > Chloroflexota > Limnocylindria > Limnocylindrales > CSP1-4 > CAIXZV01. Next base: position 5,064 of record CAIYZX010000196.1, read on the forward strand.
CCCGCATCCGTGAGCTGATGACGCCCTCCGGGCCGCACGACACGCCAGGCGCGTCCATCGTCCGCCCCATGGTCTTCGGCGCCTCGGACGGCCTGGTGTCCAACCTCGCCCTGGTGATGGGGGTGGGCGCCGCCGCCGGCAACGACGCGAAGGCCGTGCTCATCGCCGGCATCGCGGGCCTGCTCGCGGGCGCCTTCTCCATGGCGGTGGGCGAATACATCAGCGTGCGCAGCCAGCGGGAGGTCCTGGACTACCAGGTCAAGCTCCAGGAGGCGCAGCTCCGCGACGACCCGGAGTCCGAAGCGGAGATCCTCCGCGTGATCTATCGCACCCGCGGCCTCAGCGAGGCGGAGGCGGGCCTCATCGTCGCCCGCGTGATGGCGGACCACGGTCTCGCGCTGGAGACGTTCATCCGCGAGGAGATCGGCCTGTCGGAGGCGACGATGGGCTCGCCGATGGCCGCGGCCCTGAGCTCGTTCACTGCGTTCTCGCTCGGCGCGATCGTGCCCGTGGTGCCGTACGTGCTGGCAACGGGCACCCTGGCCTTCTGGGCGAGCCTCGCCGTCTCCACCGCCGCCCTCTTCGGCGTGGGCGCCGCCGTGAGCTTCCTCACCCACCGCTCGCCGCTCTTCGTGGGCGCGCGCCAGGCCGGGCTTGGCCTCGCGGCGGCCGGCGTGACGTACGGCATCGGCGCCTTGTTGGGGGTCGCGGTTGGCTGACGGCGCGCCGGAGCGTTGACCGCCCCGGCTCGTCGCGCCGGTCCCACCGTGGCCGGGCTGCCCGCGGATCCTGGGCGCCCGTGCCGTCCCCCGTGTGGCCCCGTGCCAACCGGCCCAGTCCGGCGACAGTGGGCA
>CAIYZX010000197.1 GCA_903930745.1 uncultured Chloroflexota bacterium
ACCACGTCCGTCTCGGGCGTCGCCGGGTACTTCGCCCAGGCCGGCGGCGTCGCCGGGATCTCGCCGGCGCTGGGCCTGGGCCTCGCGCTGATGACCACTGGCGTCGCGTTCAAGATCGCGGCGGTCCCGTTCCACTACTGGACGCCGGACGCCTACCAGGGCTCGCCCACGCCGGTCACCGGCTACCTCTCCGTTGGTCCCAAGGTTGGCGCGTTCGCGCTGATCATCCGGCTCTTCGGCGAGGCGCTGCAGCCGCTGGCGGTTGACTGGAACGTCGTGCTGATGGTCCTCGCGGCCCTCACGATGACCCTCGGCAACCTGGTGGCCCTCACGCAGGACAACGTCAAGCGCATGCTGGCGTACTCGTCCATCGCGCACACCGGCTACATGCTGGTGGGCTTCGCGGCCTTCGGTGCCGGGAACATCCTGGGCCTCGAGGGGCTCCTCTTCTACGGGGCCGCGTACGCCTTCATGAACCTGGGTGCGTTCGCGGTGATCGCGGCGCTCCAGAAGCGCCAGGGCGTGACGTCCAACCTGTCCACCTTCGCAGGCCTCATCCGCCGCGAGCCCGCGCTCGCGCTGCTGATGACCCTGTTCCTGCTGAGCCTCACGGGCATCCCGCCCACGGCCGGCTTCTTCGGCAAGTTCTACGTGATCCTCGCGGCGGTCCAGTCTGGCGGGTGGCTCACGGTCCTCGCGCTGATCGCCGTGCTCAACGCGGCGGCCGCGGCGTTCTACTACCTGCGCGTCGTGGTCTACATGTGGATGCGCGACGCCGAGGGCGAGATCCCCGTGGAGACCCACGGCCGGCTCGTCTGGGCGGGTCTCGCGATCGCCACGGTGCTCACCGTCGCGTTCGGCCTGGTCCCCGGGTGGCTCCTGGACGTCGTGAAGGGCGCCGCGGCCATCCTGGGCTGACGCTCCTCTCGTGGTCCGGCGCCAGGCCGGCACCTGTTCTCGCACACGGCACCTCGTGGCCCGCGAAGCGCACACCGCGCCCGCGGGCCTCGATGATTCCGGGGCGGGTCTCCCGGGTGCCGCGGCCCTGGGTGCGGCGGCCCTGGGCTGGGCGCCCGCGGGTCACGCCATCGCGGCGGGACGGTGCGCGGCCCTGAACTGGGCCCTGGGTGCCGCGGCGGAACGGTGCGCGGTCCTGGGCTGGGCGCCCGCGGGTCGCGCCATCGCGGCGGGTCCGCGGTGAGCTCTGCCGAGACCGTCCTCTCGACCGTTGGGGCCGGGCTGCTCCTGGGGTTGTCCGCGGGCCTGGCGCCGGGACCGCTGCTCGCGCTCGTGATCACGCAGACGCTGCGCGGGGGTGCGCGGGCGGGCGTGGTCGTCGCGGTGGCGCCGCTGCTCACGGATGTGCCGATCGTGGGCATCTGCCTCGTGCTCGTGGGCGTGATCGCGGGCACCGGGTCCGCGGCGGCGCTGGGCGCGATCAGCCTCGTGGGCGGCTCGTTCGTCGCGTGGCTGGCGTTCGACACGTGGCGCGCGGAGGCGCCCGAAGCTCCCGCGATTGACGCGACGGCCGTTGGCGCGGCGTCGGTTGGCGCGTTCGCGGCCGTTGACGCGGCGTCGCTTGGCGCGGCGGCCGGAGCCGAACCAGGCCCTGCGGCGGCCGCGGACCGGACATTCGCGCCCGAGGCCGGCGCGGAAGCCGCTCCCCCTCCCGCCGTCACCCGTGGTGCGCTGCTCAAGGGCGCCATCGTGAACGCGGCCAACCCGCACCCGTGGCTGTTCTGGATCGCCATCGGCGCACCCACGCTGATCGCGGCATGGGCCGGCGGCGGATCCATCGCCGGGGCGGGGTTCCTGGCGGGCTTCTACTCGATGCTCGTGGGGTCCAAGGTTGCTCTCGCGCTCGTGGTTGGCCGGGCGCGCGGCTGGATCGGCGGGCGTGGCTACCGCTGGACGATGCGCGTGCTCGCGGTCCTGCTGGCGGCCTTCGCGCTGGGCCTGTTGCGGGAGTCCGCCACGCAGCTCCTGGGCATCTGACGGGCGCGCACCGCCACCCTCGTCCGCATATCCGCCACAGTGCTGGGACCGCCCCTGGAGGGGCCGAGCCGTATGCGCCCCAATGCTGGGAATCCACAAGCCAGCCGAACAGGGCGCGCATGTGTGCATAGATATCCGCCACAGGACTGGGAGCGACAACAAGGCGACGCTTGACACACCCCGACCCCAAGCTTGTGGATTCCTATCTCCCACAGGTCTATTGCAGGCTGCAACAAGCGCACCGGGAGGAGAGAGCACGCCGGAGCCTTGACGTTAGACGCCCGGATGCTGAATGACGTCAAGCCTCGCCCATACCCGGCCCGTAACGTCACAACCAGCACCGGGGAGTCTCAACGTGACGTCAAGGAGGGTCCGGCGGGGACCCTTGACGTCATTCAGCATCGGGGGTGCTAAGCCATCCGAGCCCTAACGTCACGTTCAGCATCGGGGATGCTAGAGGGGCACCGGGGCTCCGCTACGGCGTGACCGTGACGCCGGGCAGGATTCGCGAGAGGGCGTCGGCCATCAGGTCCGGCCCCACCTGGCCCACGGCGCCGTCCCGCACGATCCCAGCGGCGTCCACCCAGAAGTGCACCGGCAGTGCCAGCGCCCCCCAGGCGGTGATCGTGGAGCCATCGGCGTCCACCGCCACCGGGAATGTGACGCCAAGGCGGCGCGCGAACGCCGTCGCCGTCGCCGGGTCCTCCTGCACGTCCACCGCCAGCACCACCAGGCCCATGGAGGCGTAGCGGGTGGCGAAGCCGGACATGATCGGCAGCTCGTCCACACACGACGGACACCACGTGGCCATGAAGTTCACCCACACGGGCTTGCCGCGGAGCGAGGCCAGGTCCACGGTGCCAGAGCCATCGGCGAGGGGTAGCACCAGCGCGGGCGCAGGCTTGCCGATGCCGAAGAGCGCGGTGGGATCGAAGCCGTCATCGGACGCGGACTCGGACGGAGGCGCGGACGGCGAGGCAACCGCGGGCGATGCGGTGGCGGACCCGGACGGTGAGGCCACGGCCGCCGCGGATCCCGAGGGCAACGGGGACGCCGAGGCGTCAACGGCAGGCGACGGCGAAGGCGACGGGGACGCGGGCACGGACGCGGACGGCAGCGCAAGCACGAGCGCAAGAAGGGCCAACGACCCCACAAGCACCCCCGCAAGCACACCCAGCGCCATCGCGCCCTTGCCACCCATACGGCCTACCGTACCAGCACCAACGGGGGATCGGCGGATTCCCGATTCGGGCGTACGATGCCCGCGCCATGCAGCGTCTGATCAAGTCCCTGGGTACCCGCCTGCTGCCGGCCATCCTCACCGCGCTTGGCGTGGTGCTCGTGACGGCCGGTCTCCTCTCCTATGCCGGGCCGATGCAGGCCGGGGTCACCCCCGCCACCTCGCCCACCCTGGAGATTCCCAGCGAGGACCCCACCGCCTCGCCCGACGGAACGGCAACCCTGGTGCCCACGGACGAGCCGTCGGCCAGCGCCGGTCCCACCGCCAAGCCCACGGGCCGCATCGTGGCCACGCGCGTCGTGATCCCGGCGCTCAAGATCGATCTCCCGGTCATCGCCGGCAATGACGGCTACCCGCTGTGCAACGTGGCGATGTACCTGCACTCAAGCTCGAACCCGAAGAAGGACATCTTCGGCCAGCCGGGCGAGAACCGCGCCACCTACATCTATGCGCACGCCCGCGATGGGATGTTCGGCCCCATCTACCACCTGGCCATCGAGACCGGGAAGTACCGCAAGATGCTGGGGATGATCGTCCAGGTCTACACGAGCGACAACAAGCTCTACCTGTACGAGATCAAGGAGGTCCGCCTCCACCAGCTCAGCCTGGACGACCCGCTCTCCGCCACGTCCGAGGAGCTGTGGCTCCAGACGTCCGAGGGCCCCAAGGGCACGCCGGGCAAGACGCAGCTCCGCGCGCTGCCGCTGTCCGTGGGCGATGCGGATCCGGCGGACGCGCACCCGAAGGCCAAGCCGGTCGCCTGCGGCTGACCCGGGACGCCTGCGCCCGACGCGCGAGCGCCCGCGGCCGAACCGGGCGAGCACCTGCGGCTGACCCGGGACGCCTGCGCCCGACGCGCGAGCGCCCGCGGCCGAACCGGGCGAGCCTAGATCCAGTCGATCCTGCGCAGGAACCAGGCCGTCACGGCCGCGCCCAGGACCACGAGGCCCGTCACGAGCCAGAAGCCGGACGCCTCCTCGCCCTTGAAGGCCAAGCCGGCCTCGCTCATGCCGAAGACGCCCGCCACCGCGCCCATGCCCGCGATGATCACGGTCACCCCCGTGAGCCGCTTCATGATCACGGACAGGTTGTTGTTCACCGTGGAGAGATAGACCTCCAGGGTGCCGGCCACGAGCTCGCGGTCGTTGTCCACCTCGTCCGACACGCGGATCAGGTGGTCGTACACGTCGCGGAAGTAGATGATGTGCTCCGGGGCGACCAGTGAGTGGTCGCGGTTCGTGAGCTGGTTGAAGATCTCGCGGGCCGGCGAGATGGCCCGCCGCAGCCCGATGAGCTCCCGCTTCAGCGCGAAGAGCCGCTCCAGCGTCCACGACGTGGGCCGGCGGATCACGTCGTCCTGGAGACCGTCGATCTCGTCCTCGATGGCATCGAGCACCGGGAAGTACCCGTCCACGATCCCGTCCGCCAGCGCGTAGAGCATGAAATCCGCGCCGCGCCGCAGGAGGTGACCGGGGTCACCGCGCAGCTGCGGGATCGCGAAGGGATCCCAGCCGGGCTCGTGGACCGTGAGGAGCGTTCGCTTGTCCAGCACGAGGTCGATCTCGGTCTCCGTGACCTGGCCCTCGTACGCGATGGCGAACATCACCATGTGGAGGGTCCCCTCGATGTCCTCCACCTTCGCGCGCTGGTTCCGCTCCGCGATGTCCTCTGCGATGAGCGGATGGAGCTGGAGCAGGTCCGTGACGGACGTGACCGCGACGTGCTCAGGGGCCGTGACGTCCACCCAGACGCGCGCCGCGGGGTCCGCGAGCGCCGCCGCCAGGTCCTCGCTGGACTCGATCGTCCGCGTCCGCTCGCCCGTCCACGCGAGCCCGCGGATACGCGGCCAGGTGGGCACGGCCTCAGGATCAGCGCTGGCGTCCATGCGTCTCCATCCCCGCGGGATCCACCGCATCGTCGGGGGCATCGGCGGCACCCGCAGGCCCGAGGATACGCCGCCGCCGGTCCAGCAGGAGCGAGGGCGGAACCGCCACCGCGGTCACGGCGGCCGCGGCCAGGAAGATCCCCACCATGATCCGGGCGGCCTCGCCGGACGCCCAGGCCTCCAGCGCGTCAACCACCTGGCCGTCGCGGATGGAACGGTCGCGCAGGGCCTCCGGGATCAGCTGCTGGTACGCGGTGGGGGAGGCCCAGATCTGGTCGTAGAGGCGGTCGATGGTGGTGGAGCCGTACGCCGTGAGCACGGCCAGGCCCACGGCCATCCCCGCCATCCGCGCCACGGTGACCACGGACGAGGCCGCGCCGTACGCGGACGGGGCAACGGCCGCAACGGCGGCGGTGGAGCGGGGCGTGACGGTGAGCCCGAAGCCGGCACCGAAGAGCGCCAGCGGGAGGGCGGCCGCGAAGAGCGTGGTGGCCGGTGTCCAGGTGGCCATCAAGGCGAGCCCGCCGATGCAGGCCGCGAGTCCCACGAGGCTGACGATGCGCAGGGGCACCACGCGCACCACGAAGCCGGACGCGAGGGCGCCTGCGGCGGTGGCGGCGGCGAGCGTGCCCAGGACCAGGCGCTGCTCGTCCGGACCGCCGTACAGGACGCGATCAACGAAGACGGCGGCCCCAACCAGGGCGGTGGCGAGGCCGTACCCGGTGAGCAGGGAGACGAGCGCGGCGGCGGCGAACGCGGGCGAGCGAAAGAGGCGCGGGTCCAGGAACGGGTCTTCGACGCGGAGCCCGCGCCAGGCGGTGACGGCACCCGCGACGAGCGCGAGGACGGCGAGCCCGATCACGATGAGCGAAGGGTCCATGACGCCCGAAGTGCCCGAAGCACCCGAGCCCCCGTTCAGCCCGCCCAGCAGCGAGGACCGCTCGCCCGGGCGGCTGCCCAGGAGCGTCAGGGCACCCAGCACGGCGCCGAGGGCGTTGGTGAAGAGCACGGCCCCGGGGACATCCACGCGGCCGGGGCGCCGCGGCGTCTCCCAGTCCGCGGACGCCGCCCAGGCGACCACCAGCGCCACGATGCCGATGGGCACGTTCACGTAGAAGACCCAGCGCCAGGCCGGGTCCAGCGCCCGTGCGAGCGGCGAGGCGGCGTCCACGCCCAGGAGCGCCAACGCCGCATCCGGGTGCACGGAGCCAAGGATCAACGCCCCAAGCGCGGGGCCGGCCGCCATCCCCAGGAAGGTCAGCGCCCCCACCACGCCCAGCGCCCGGGGCTGCGCGGCGCCCGGGAACAGGTGCGAGGCCGCCGCCGTGGCCACGGGGACCAGCGCCCCGCCGCCGGCGGCCTGGACGAGCCGCGCCGCGATGAGCGCCTCCAGTGAAGGTGCCGCCCCGGCCAGCGCGGACCCCAGCGTGAACAGCCCCAGCGCGCCAAGGAACAGGCGCCGCGCACCGGCCAGGTCCGTGAGTCGCCCTGCCATCGGCATCGTCACCACGTAGACCAGCAGGTAGCCGTTGATGATCCAGGAGGCCTCCCGCAGGCGCGTCCAGGACGCGAGGTCCGCCACGATCGCCGGCAGCGCCACCGCCGTGATCATCAGCTCGAGACCCGCCAGGAAGACGCCCGCGCCCAGGACGCCCAGGAGGGCAAGGGATGCCGCGCGCGACGGGCCCGCCATCGGCGCCGCGCTAGACCGCCGCCACCGGGAGGTGGATCGTGAACGTGGTGCCCACGCCGGGCTTCGTCTGCAGGTCGATCTGCCCGCCCGCCCGGCTCACGATCAGGAACACGGACGCCAGGCCCAGGCCCGTCCCGGCCGCCGTCGTCCCATCGGCCTTGGTGGTGAAGAAGGCCTCGAAGGCACGGCTCGCCGTGATCTCGTCCATGCCGGTTCCGGTGTCCGTGACCGTGATGCAGACGTACGGACCGGGCTCCAGCTGGGCCGTGCGCGTGGCGGCCGTGACCATGACGGGCGCCGCGTGGATGCGCAGGTCCCCGCCGTCCGGCATCGCGTCGCGCGCGTTCGTGGCGAGGTTGAGCAGCACCTGGGAGAGCGCCTCGCCGGAGATCGTGGCGTGGGGCGTCTCCGGGTCGCAGGTCACGTCCAGCCGGATCGTGTTGGGCAGGAGGCGGCGGAGGATGCCGCCCAGCCGGTCCAGGTGGCCCGGCACCGCCACCACGCCCGTGGCGTCCTGTGCGGGACGGGCGAACTCCAGGATGCTCTGGGTCATGGTGACGCCGTCCTTCACCGCACCCTGGATGAGCTTCACGTCCGCCAGCTTCGGATCATCGGCGTCCATGTCGCCCGCGAGGAACTCCGCGGACCAGGCGATGGCGGAGAAGAAGTTGCGGACGTCGTGGGCGAGGATGCCGGCGAACTGGCCCAGCACCTCCAGGCGCTCCGCGCGTCGCAGGCGGCCCTCCAGCGCCACGCGCTCCGAGAGGTCCACCACCGTGACCAGCGCCCGCGGTCCCTCCGGGGTGGAGAGCGGCGCCAGCAGCACCTGCAGCGGCAGCTCCGTGCCGTCCAGCCGCCGGCCGCTCACGTCCTGGACGTGGCCCATGCCCGCGCCGTCGCGCTCGAACCAGTCGCGGACGCCGTGCTCATGGTCGTGCTGCGCCGCGACGGGGACCAGGTCCCGGAGAGGCCGGCCGGTGATCTCCTCCGGCGTGCCACCGAAGACGTGGGTGGTGGCGAGGCTGGCGAACGTGATGCGGCCCGCCGGATCCACCACCAGCACCGGGTTGGGCGACCCGTCCAGGATCGCGCGCAGGCGCGCCTCCCGGTCCTGCAGGTCCAGGCGCAGCTCCTGCTGCCGCAGGGCGATGGCCAGCTGGTCGCCCACCTCGGACGCGATCGCCAGGGCCTCCTCGTCAGGGAACGCGGGATCCGCGGAGATGATCGTGAGGGCGCCGTGCATCACGCCGTTGTGCAGGAGCGGCAGGAGCATGCCCCGGCGGAGCCCGCGGTCCGCGAGGGACGCGAGGTTGGGGTACTCCACCGCAAGGTCGGAAAGGTCCGCCACCAGCGGCTCCGTGCGCATCCGCCCGGACCCGGACATGCCCACGCGCCAGCCGATGACCGCGGTGGCTCCCGGGATCGCGTCAGCGGCGCCGATCAGGTACGCATCCCCGGACTCGTGGTCCACGGCCGCCAGCGTGGCGCGATCCGCGCGGAGCGCCAGCCGGAGCCGGTCCAGGATGGTGGAGGCGATCTCCTCCACGCGCTCACCCCGGAGCATCGCGAGGTCGATGTCGTGGACGAGCGCCAGCCGCTCCTTCGCCTTGGTCTCCGCCGACGCTGCGCGGTCGCGGGCATCGTTCGCGCGCAGGGCGGACATGGCGAGGCCCGCATCCACGGCGAGCCGCTCCAGCTGGGCCACGGCATGCGGGTCGAAGACGCCGGGCTCACGCGCGTAGACCGACAGGGCGGCGACGACCCGGCCATCCACGTGGATGGGGAGCGCGATCGATGCGTGGAAGCCGTTGGCCAGCAGCCGCTCGCGCCAGGGAGCCATCCGCTCATCGGTGGCGACATCGTTGGCGACCTGCGTGCTGGCCGTTCGGATCGCGGTGCCCGTTGGACCCAGCCCCGAGGGCTCGTCACCCCAGGTGATCGAGATCCCGTCGGCGTACTCGCGCGAGGTCCCGGCGGCCGCGACGACGAGGACCCGTTGTCCAGGCGCGCTCTCGGCCAGGCCAAGCCATGCCAGCACGAAGCGTGTGTCGGTGACCACGGCGGCGCAGATGCCATCGAACAGCTCCTGCTCGGTCCCGGCCCGAAGCAGCGCCTGCTCCGCGTCAACGGCAAGCCGGAGCAGCCTCGAGCGGACGGCGGCGGCGCTCGTCTCGGCGACCGCGGCGTCACGCTCTCGCTCCGCGCGCGCGGCGAGCGCCCGGACCAGCACCAGGAGGCCGAACCCCGTCAGTGCGACGTACAGGATGTCGGCGAGCACATCGAACCCGCCGGCCAGCTTGTGCACGATCAGGACGTACACGATGGTGACGACGACGTAGAACGCGGTGATGGACGCCGGGGTCAGGCGGGGTCGTGTGGACATGGCGGTTCCCTCTTGCCGGGGACCTGTATCCTCGAAGCCGGATGGGCGACAGCGCATCCATGCCCCTCGCTCCACTGCTCATTCTATGTGGCGTCAGCCGCGCCCCGCGCCTCCGGGAGGGCCCCTGAGCATGTACCGCGTCCTGCTCGTTGACGACCATGTGGTCGTGCGGCAGGGGATCGCGCGCCTCGTTGAGCGCAGCACCGGGCTGCTGCTCGCGGGCGAGGCGTCCAGCGGTCCCGAGGCCACCGCGTTCCTCCTCGCCAACCCCGTGGACCTCCTGGTCACGGACCTGGACATGACCGGCGGCGGCCTGGAGTTCATCGAGCGGGTGCACGAGCTGCGCCCCAACCTCCGGATCCTCGTGTTGTCGCAGCACAGCGAGCGTGAGTTCGCGATCCGAGCCCTCACCGCGGGCGCCCACGGCTACCTGACGAAGATGGCCGATGCGACGACCCTGGAGGAGGCGATGCGCCGCGTTGCCTCCGGCCGCCGCTATCTCTCGGAGACGGCACAGGAGCTGGCGCTGGAGCAGCTGGCAGCCCCGGATCCCGCGGCCCCGCCGCACGCCCGTCTGTCCACCCGGGAGCTGGAGGTGCTCGTCCACCTCGCCCGAGGCCGGCGGGTTGGCGAGATCGCCGAGGAGCTGGGCATCTCCATGAAGACCGTGAGCACCCATCGCACCCGAATCCTGGAGAAGCTGGGTCTCACGAGCACCGTGGATCTCGCCCTCTACGCCCGCGAGCACGACCTCGTCTGAGGCGCCTCCAGGGCCATCGCCGGCCCCGGACCGAGGCCATCCGATCGTCCCTCCCCGTTCGTGGGGGTAGGACGCGTCCGATCCCCATCAGCGTCGGCTTGCGCCAAGTGGGCACCTCGGCCGATGGCATGCGCGGAGCCCGAGATGGAGGATGACGTCATCGACCTGGTTCGCACGCCGTATCACCAGTGACGGGGTGGCGCGGCGGTGAGCCACGAACCGGTCGATGTGCAAGCTCGCAGGCCTGCCACCCCGAGCGCAGACTTGGCGAGAGCACCGGTGCCCCACGGGATGAACCCCCCGGTCCGTGGGGCACCTTTCCATTTCCGGCGGACCGTTCCGGCGCACCGCCGTCCGCCAGGTCGATGACGCCCCCGGGGCGGCCTTCCCCGACCCGCGTGTGGATCGTTCCAAACCACCCCCGCGGATGCCGCATCGGACACGTCCGACACCGGGGCCACGGGTCCGACTCCCGGTTCCGCACCCGCTGATGGGACCGGTGCCACACCTGCGCCGATGCTTCCCTCAGCAGCAGATCACCGCCCGTCGGTGACCACCAGCTTGGGGAGTACAGGAATGACGCGCAGGACCTCAACCACCATCGAGCGGCGCGAGCGCACCGCCCGCCCGGCCCGCAGCTCCGTCTCTGGGCTGCCGGTCGCCGGTGAGCGCCCGGCGCTGATCCCGGATCCCACGGTCTCCTCGCGTCTCCACGAGTCCCTTGGCCGCGACCTCGTCTACCGCTACCGCCTGGGCGCCAACGCCGGCTACGAGTACGTGAGCCCCTCCTGCCTGGCGATGACCGGTTACTCCCCGGCCGAGTTCTACGCCGACCCCACCCTCGCCGTCCGCATCGTCCACCGCGACGACCTCCACATCATCGCCGCGATGCACCGCGGCACCGTGCGGCACACGCCGTACGTGGTCCGCTGGATCCGCCGTGACGGGACGGTGGTCTGGACGGAGCACCACACCACGATCGCTCGCGACGAGGCCGGCATCCCCACGGCCATCGAGGGCATCGCCCGCGACGTCACCGAGACCCACCTGGCCCGCGAGGCCGTTGGCGCCGCCGAGCACGGCCTGCGCGCCTTCATGGACGCGGCCCCGCACTTCGGCGTCATCGTGGACCCACTGGGCCGGATCGCCTTCGCGAACGCGGCCTTCCTCGCCGCCACGGGCTGGACGTCCGGCGAGCTGGTCGGCCGCGACTGGGCCGGCGCCTTCCTTCGCGACCCCGCTGTCGCCTCCGAGGGCCGCGAGTTCCTGGGCCTGGCCGGTGGCTGGGCCACCCGGCGCGAGGTCATCTCGCCCGTGGTCCTCACCGACGAGCGCCAGCACGCGGTCCGCTGGACCACGATGGGCCTCTACGACGTTCACGGCCACCTGTCCGGCGTGGCCGCCCTGGGCGACGACCTGACCCGCGAGCGCGAGCACGGCATCATCGCCGGCCAGCTGGCCGCGGCGGTGGAGCACACCACGGACGCCGTCATCATCACGGACGCCGCCTCGCAGATCGTGTTCGTGAACCCGGCGTTCGAGCGGACATCCGGCTTCACCCGCGACGAGGTCCTGGGCAAGAACCCGCGCGTCCTGCAGAGCGGGCACCACAACGAGTCCTTCTACCGGATGATGTGGTGGACCCTGTCGCGTGGCCGAACGTGGGTTGGCGAGCTGGTCAACCGCCGCAAGGACGGCGCCCTGCTCGTGGAGGAGACCTCCATCAGCCCGGTCAAGGACGCATCGGGCGAGGTCATCGCGTACGTGTCCGTGGCCCACAACGTGACCAAGCTCCGCGCCCTCCGCGCCAGCCTGGACGACGAGCACCGCCGCCGCGAGATGCTGGCCGCGGCCCTGGACCGCCTGGTCATCCGCTCCACCGTGGGCGAGACGTGCGAGGACATCGCCACCGTCCTGCGCGAGCTCCCCGGCAGCATCGCCGCGGCCGTCGCGCTCGCGGACGACGACGGCGCCATGCGGGTCGCCGCGGTCAGCGCCACGACCCCCGTGAGCCTCAAGTACGGCTCCGTCATCCCGCACGCGCTGCTTGGCCAGCTGCCCGAGAACCCCATCCTGGGCCACTGGATCACCCCCATCGCCCGCCCGTCCGACGAGACGGTCGCCGGGCAGGTTGAGGAGATGGGCATCGTCTCCATGCTGATGGTCCCGCTCCGCCACGACGGCCAGCTGCTGGGCGTGCTGGTGGTGGGCGGCTCCGACGAGTTCGGCGCGGACCTTGCAAAGCTCGTCCCGGACGTGACCGAGGTTGCCTCCGTCGCCCGCTCGCTGATCGCCCCCAAGATCGTCTCCCGGATCGTCCGCGGCCAGCTCCGCGAGCGCATCCGCAAGGTCATCGAGTCCGAGGCGTTCCACACGGTCTTCCAGCCCATCGTGAACCTGGAGACCGGCAAGCCGATCGGCTTCGAGGCCCTGTCGCGCTTCGACGGCGGCAACGGCCCCTCGTCCATGTTCGCGGACGCCGACCTCGCGGGCGTTGGTCCCGAGCTGGAGAAGGCGACAATCGCGCGGGCGCTGCAGGCCGCCAAGGCCCTGCCGCGTGGCGCCTTCCTCGCCCTGAACGTCACCGCGGACACGGCCTGCGACGCCGAGGCCCTGCCCGAGGTGCTGGCCACCGAGACGCGCCGCATCGTCCTCGAGCTCAGCGAGCGCAACGAGGTCCCGTCCTACCCGCGCCTGCGGGCCATGCTCGCGGCCCTGGGCCCCAACGTGGAGATCGCCATCGACCGCGTGGGCGCCGGCATCACCAACTTCGTGCACCTCGTGGAGCTCCACCCGGAGTTCGTGAAGCTGGACCAGGCGCTCATCCGCGGGATCGAGAAGGATCCCACCCGCCAGGCGCTGATCATGGGCCTCAAGCAGTTCGCCAAGGTCTCCGGCCGGGCCCTCATCGCCGAGGGGATCGAGACCGAGGCAGAGCGCGCCACGCTCATCGGGCTCGAGGTCCGCTACGGTCAGGGCTTCCTCCTGGGCATGCCGGCCCGCGCGGAGGCCTGGATGCACACCGAGGTGGACCAGGCCGCCTGAGGACGTTCCCGGGGCGCCACAAGAGCGGCGGCCGCTCCGTCAATCACACGACCCGGCAGTGGTCCCCGATGCCCGGCTTCGGCCGGGCATCGTGCGTTTCCGGAGAGCGGTCCGGGTCAGGCGGCTCAGGCGGCTCAGGCCGCTCAGGCCACCGGCAGATCCACCGTGAACGTGGTGCCCACGCCCGGCGTTGAGGCAAGGTGGATCGCGCCGCCGCAGCGGTTCACGATCAGGAAGACGGACGCGAGACCCAGGCCCGTTCCGCCGCGGCCCTCGCCCGGACGCTTGGTGGTGAAGAACGCGTCGAACGCCTTCGAGCGCGTCTCCTCGTCCATCCCGGTGCCCGTGTCGCTGATGACCAGCCGGACATAGCGGCCGGGTGGCAGCGCGTCGGTGCCCGTGGCATCGCCGGCGGCCGTCTCGTGGATGGCGCCGCGGATGCTGAAGACACCGCCGGCGGGCATCGCGTCAACCGCGTTGGTGGCGAGGTTGCCCACCACCTGCGTGAGCCCGGTGGAGTCGATGCCGGCCGAGGGCAGGTCGTCCGGCAGGTCCAGCTCCAGGCGGATGCGCCCGCCCAGGATGCGGCCAAGCATCGTCCGGGCGCCGCCCAGGTGGGCCGTCACGTTGGTCACGCCCCGGGTGGACGAGGCCGGCCGCGAGAACTCCAGGACGCTCCGCGTCATGTCCACGGCGTCCTGCGCGGCGCGCTTGATGGTCTCGATGTCCTCGCGGTGCTCGTCGTCCGGGTCCATGTCGCCCGCGATGAAGTCCGCGGCCATCGTGACGGCGGTCAGGTAGTTGCGGACGTCGTGCGCGAGGATGCCCGCGAACTGCCCCAGCACCTCCAGGCGCTCCGCCTGGCGCAGCCGGGCCTCGTAGGACGCGCGCTCCGAGAGGTCCACCACGGTCGCGATGATCAGCGGGCCCTCACCCGTGCTGACCGGGGCGAGCAGGACGTGCACCGGGAGGGTGCTGCCGTCACGGCGCCGGGCGTCCACGTCCAGTGGATGGGTTGGGATCGCGCGCAGGGCCTCGGGCCCATCGTGCGAGCTGAACCAGGCGTCCAGCCGCTCACCGCTCAACGACGTGCTGCTCTCCGAGATCAGCGCGGAGACGGGACCGCCAACGAGCATGCCCGGCTCGTAGGCGAACAGGCGGTGGGCCGCCGGGTTGGCGTACTGGATGGCGCCGGTGAGGTCCAGGGTGAGGATCCCGTTGGGCGAGGCCTCCAGGATCGCCCGCAGGCGCTCCTCGCGGTCCGCGACCGCCTCGCGGTCACGCGCGGCCACGATGGCGACCGCCAGCTGGTCGCCCACCTCCCGCGCGGTGGCGATGGTCTCCGCGGTTGTCGTGAGCGCGTCCGAGCCGGCGAAGCCGATGGCCCCAACAAGCTCTCCTGCGGCGATCAGCGGCACCCATGCGCCTGCACGAAGCCCCGCGGCAACCGCGCCGGCCACCAGCGGGATTCGGTCCAGCTCCGCCGCGATGTCCTCCCGGATCACGATCTCAGGGTTGTCCAGGTCCGCCATCGGAACCATGGCCCGGAGCGGGAACGTCCGGCCAACCGGGGATGCACCCGCATCGTCACCCGCAAAGCCGATCAGGCGGCCCTCGTCATGGGCCAGGTCGTAGACCGAGATGTCAAGCCGCTGGGCCCGCAGCACGCGCAACAGCGGCGCACTGACGGCCGCCGCGAGATCCTCGAGCGAGGTGGCGTCCAGGATCGCCCGATCGATCTCGTGCACGAGCGCCTGCCGGGCCACGGCGCGCTCCAGGGCCGCCCGGGCGTTGGCATGGCGGATCGCAACGGCGAGCTGGTCACCAACCTCCCGGGCGATCGCCAGCCGGTCCGCATCCAGCATCCCGGGATCATCGCTGGCAAGGCTGATCACGCCGACCAGCTGGTCTTCGGCCACCAGTGGCACCACGGCGCCAACGACGCAGCCCAGCTCGATGGTGGCCTGCGCCCCGGCCATGCCCGGCGCCTGCCGGATGTCCGGCACCGTGATGATCTCGCGCTGGCTGCGCAGGGCGGGCGGCAGCACGCGGGTTGCAGGCAGCTTCGCCACCTCGGCGAAGACGCGGTCGGCGCCCTCGCCCGCCCATGCCACGATGCTGCCGCCGGCCGTGGGGTCCAGGCCCGCCTCGGCGACACCCAGCAGCCGTGCCCCGATGATTGCGCGCAGCGGCTCCGCAACCCGCCTGGCGATCTCCGAGCCGGTGGTGGCGGCGAGGATCCCGCGATCGATCTCGTGGAGCAGCTCCAGGCGCGTGCGCGACTGCTCCAGCGCGGCTCGGGCCTCGAAGCGGGCCAGCGCCGTGGCGAACCGGTCGCCCACCTGGCGGAGCGCCAGCTCCACGGCCTCGTCGCAGCCGTGCGTGCTGCGCCACGAGACGTTGAGGGCACCCACGAGCCGGCCCTCGGCCACGAAGGGCATGTAGGCGCTGGAGCGCAGCCCGCGGGCGAGGAGCGATGCGCCGGCCTGCCCGTTGTCCGTCCGCTCCTCGAGATCCGGCACCGCGACGAGATCCGGCGCTGCGACCATCTCCGGCGTCACGAGCGCGCTCAACGGCAGCCTCGCCGGCATCGGGGTACCCGGCGGCAGGTCGTCCGCCTCGTCCGTGGCAAGCCAGTCAACGAGCGAGCGCTTGGCGTCAACGCGCAGGACCACCGCGCGCTCGGCCCCCACCAGGCGGCGGATCCTGGGCAGCACCTCGTCCGCCAGGGCCGCCGGCGACTCCGCAATGAGTCCGGCCCGGTCGATCGCGTGGAGGACCTCCATGCGCATCGTGGACGCCTCGCGTGCCAGGCGCTCCCGCTCGGAGCGGATGGCGATCGCCAGCTGCGTCGCCACCTCCGCGGCCATGCCAACCGCCTCTGGGCTGAACGGCGTGGGGTCCACCGCCGTGTGGACCATGGCGCCCAGGATGATCCCGTCCACCACCATGGGGAGCCAGCACGCGGACCGGTAGCCGTGGGCGACCATCACCCGGGCGGCCGGGGTGTCGGCCTCCCCCGTGCTGATGTCCGAGAAGATGTGCGGGGTGGGCTCGTCTGCGATGGCCGCGGGGATCAGCTCCTCGCGCGGCACCACCCGACCCGCACGCGCACCGGGGATGACCTCGTCCTCGTCCACCGCAAGGACGGTGGCGCTGCGGCCGTCCGGCAGCAGCTCGATGATGCTGGAGCGGCCCACGCCCAGCCGCGGCCGGAGGGCGGCGAGCGCCGCCTGGGCGATCTCCGCGACGGGTCGCCGGCCGATGATCCAGCCGTCCATCGCGTGGAGGAGCGCGAGCCGGTCGCGTGAGGCGGCGAGCTCCTCGGCGGCGCGGGCGTGGACGATGGAGACCGCAAGCTGCGTCACGATCTCCCGGGCCATGGCCACGCGCTCGGGATTGAGCATCTCCGCGTCGCGACCCACCAGCTGGACCACGCCCACGAGCTCGTCGCCGGCCACGAGCGGGAAGACAGCGGCGTGGCGCAGGCCTTGGGCTGCCACGTGACCGGCCCACGGTATCCGGGGGTCGGCGTCGGCAAGATCCGGCACGAGCAGGGTCTCGCGCAGGTCCCGAAGGTCGTTGGGCACCACCTGCTCGTACGGGACGTCAGCGATCTCCACGTGCGCGCTGTCGTCCCGCCGCGTGATCGCCAGCACCCGGCCGCCCCGACGGTGGTGGTCGTGCTCGGCGATGCTCAGCCGGTCCGCGCGCGCGAGCTCCGCGAGGGGTCGTGCGGCAAGCTCCGCCACCTCCATGGGGTCGCGCAGGCCCAGCACGGCACGGTCGATGGCGTGCATGAGCTCGAGCTGGCGGAGCCGATCGGCATCGGGCGCGGGCTCGGTGGCGTTCATGGGCGCGGTCGCACGGTCACGTCGAGCGTCCAGCGTCACTTGCTGACGGTCACCCCAGGCTGGCGCGGGTCCCTCCGCGCGGATGTCCCGGCCATCCCCCGACGGCACCGGGTCCAGACCCCCCCATGGGTCCGAGGGCGCGATTGTGCCGTGCGAGTAGTACGAATGGATAGAGGATTCCTGCCCATGCCCTTCGGATCGGGCACTTGGTGGTGCGCGCGCGCCTGTTCCGGCCGCCGATCGGCCACAATGGAGCCATGACCGACAGCGACCGCCGACGAGCAGACCGGGATCGTCTGCGCCTCACGCGCCCCAACGCGGGCGTGATCCTCTATCGGCATCGGGCCACCGGCCGCCTCGTGGTGCTGGGCGTTCCCAACGTGGCCGCCGCACGGAACCGCTTCGACTTCGCGATCGCCACGCGGACGGCGTCCGCGCTGCCAGACCCGCACCTCATGGATGACGCGCGCGCCCACGGGTTCGATGGGCTGGGGATGGACGTGCTGGAGGAGGTGGAGGTGGACCCCACGGCCACCTCGCGCTCCCTGGCCTCAGACCTGGACGTGCTGGTGGAGCTCTGGCGGGAGCGCCTCGCCCGCGGCTGACCGCGACTAGAGAAGGTCCGTCGTTGCCTCAGCAAGAATGCGGCTTGCGGGGATCGCCGCGGGCCGAAGCGTCGCCTTGGATCGCCTTGCGCCTCCGCCCTCGTTCCGCATCCCCTGTTGGAAACCGATGTCAAGCCACCCATCGGCGATTCCGTCCACGAGATCAGCGTCACCGTTGAAGGCAACCGCCAACAGTCGCACTGGCGTGAAGCGAACCTTTCTACGTCGGCTCGGCGCACCCCGCTCGACGCGCTCGATCTCGTAGGCGGTGGCCGGACCCTTCAGGGCGTCGTGCCAGGCCTTGAAGGAACCGTCCTCGTCATAGTCAGCGTGACCTTCCAGGATCACGACGCCGACCGAACCAGTGTCGTTCATACAGCGGCGCATGGCCTCGGCGTCATTCAGGATGCACTCACCCCGCCCGCTGCCGATCGTATGAGCCTTCAGGTCCCAGACGCGCCGGTTCTCGTAATCGAAAACGGTCTGTCCGAACCTCCGTGAGCGGCCACCTCCCAGTTCATCCTGAAGCATGGCGCGGCCAGTCTCTTCGAAGAAGAACCCCGGCCACTCCATCTGGCGCCAATTCGTCGAACCTCTTGAGCGCATCTGCTCGATTGATGCTCGACCATCCCAGGTGACCCCCAGCAGCCGCTTGAGGATCTTGACCATGTCTACTGCCTCGGTCTTCAACTCATAGGCGATGGGTTGCGTGCTGCCGAACAGAGTCAGCGTTTCGGCCACGGCGCCTGACCCGCTAGGACCATGCTCCTGGCTCGGGTACTCAGCACCTACGGGAGCGTCATGCTCGCCCGGCACCCGGGAAGCGGACTCGCCTTGGCTGAGCACGGGTTGTCCCTGAGCCGGGACAACCCTCAGCCGCCGACGCTCAAGCAGGATCTCCACGGCCTCTTCAAGGCAACGCAGTCCGTCGTTCGTCACAGAGCCGCCACCGCCGGAAGGTGTCAGGCGCCCATCCCAATCGGGAAGCCAATCAAGCCCGGCCTCACTCGTGACGGCGATGCAGATCCCCGCCTTGCTCAATGCCCTTCCGGTCGCGCCGTGCCACGACACGCCAACCCGGTCCGCGACTTCACGGTAGAAGATTGCTGGCTCTGTGGCACCCCTAACGGGAAGGATCGTAGCGACCCCAACGCGCCGGCAGATTCGCGCCATCAACTGCGCAGTAGTCTCAGACATCCCTTTTCCCCCATTTGGCCGCTGGCCATTTCACCTAATGCTGGACAGACCGTCAGGATAACGATCCTCGGGGCCGCCGAGACCTTCGACCCTGCTGGGCGCGCCGAGACCAAGCACACATCGCCAACATCCCATAAGCTGTCGTCTGGCTGGCCGCTGGCTGGCGATCTTGGCCTGGAGCCGCGCACTTGGCACCGAACTTCACCTTCATTGATCTGTTCGCGGGGGTTGGGGGGTTCCACCACGCCCTCTCCCACCCTGCATTCGGCGGTGAGTGCGTCCTCGCAGTCGAGATCGATGACCAGTGCAAGATCGTCTACCAATCGGCGTTCCCCGGAACGGCGATCAAGGGAGATATCCGCAGCATCACCCGTACCAACGACCGGGACGCCACGCCGGAAGAGATTGCCTCCAGGGTTCCTGACCATGACGTGTTGTGCGCCGGATTCCCGTGTCAGCCCTTCTCGAAGTCGGGTGCACAGCACGGCACCCGCGACCAGACTCGCGGCACGCTCTTCTTCGACATCATGGAGATCGTGCGGGCGAAGCGGCCGCGGTTCCTGATTCTGGAGAACGTTCCCAACCTGGTCGGACCCAACCATCGCGACACCTGGCGACTGATCAAGGACAACATCCGCGAGGCCGGGTACTCAGTGGCCGACGAGCCGGTGGTGCTCAGTCCACATCGACTGCCAAGACCCCTCGGTGCGCCCCAGGTGCGAGAGCGGGTGTTCATCCTCGCCCACCTGTCAGATGGCGAGAACCCTCGGGAGCCGGCCCCGCTTCTTCCCAAACCGCCGGTACCAGATTGGCGTCCTGATCGGTGGACCCTGGCCGGGTGGGTCGATGAGGAAGATCCTGGCACTGCATACCAACTCCGACCGGCTGAGGAAGCATGGCTTGCAGCCTGGGATGCCTTCGTTCGGGGTGTCGAGTCCGACTACCTGCCGGGCTTCCCGATTTGGGAGCATGAGTGGAAACTCGAGCCTGAGATTCCTGCTGACTGCCCGCCGTGGAAGGAGGACTTCCTGCGGAAGAACTCCGCCTTCTATGCTCAGAACCGCCGATTTCTCGAGGGCTGGCGCAAGGAGACTTGGGATAGTGCCGGAACCAGAGTGCAAGACTTCCCATTGAGTCGACGGAAGTTCGAGTGGCAGGCGAGGGCGGTCTATCCCACCCGTGTCGGCAGGACGATTTGGTCTCTCCTCATTCACCTTCGACCCAGTGGAATTCGAGTCAAGCCGCCGACGTACTTCCCCGCTCTCGTGGCAATCACTCAGACGCCGATCGTCGGCGCCCTGAAGCGCCGGATCACTCCCCAGGAGGCGAGCCTTCTGCAGGGGATTCCGTTCGAGCCATTCCAGGACGCGAACATGGCCGACAGCGACATCTACCGACAGTTGGGCAATGCCGTGAACGTGGGCGCGGTCCAACTAGTGTCGAGAGTGCTATTCGCCCATGCCGATCTTGACTGGGGCGACGGCATCACCGAGGGCACCGTTCCGGGCCTCTAGTCCCCGGCCGGACCGGGACTGTTGGCGGTGTCCACTGGTACCGAGGGGGGATGCAGCGGCGCACCGCCACTTGGCACGCTGCGCTCCATGGATGACCACGCGCCGGACCTCACCCCGGCCCAGCAGCTGCCCCTGCTCTACCGCTCCGTGCTTGACCTCGTGGCCGAGCTGGAGGGTGCAGGCGAGCGCAAGACCGCGTACGAGCTGCGCCGGCGTGCGATCCAGACGTATTCCACGCGCTGGGACGAGGGCGGCCGCAAGTCGCTCCACCGCCTGATCCGCGAGGGCGAGACGCGCCTGGCCGCCGGACGGACCAGACCTGCAGCCGCGCCTGCAGCCGCGCCCGCCGCTGGAGCGACTGCCGGGGCTCCCGCGAGCGCCGCCGCGCCCGCGGCCGGAAGCGCAGCGGGCACCGCCGCCGCCTGATCGGCCCCGCGTGGCGTACGCTCACGCGTGATGTCCACCACCGTCGCCTCCTGCATCGCCCGGGCCCTCGAGGGGTTCGAGATTCTCGCCGTCACGGCGGAGCCCATCGAGGACGAGCTGATCTACGTCACAGACCTCGGCACCGTCTGGAAGGCACGCCTCGCCGCTGTCGTGGCGGCCCGTGGTCCCGAGATTGCGCCGCCGGGTGCCGCCGAGGCGATGGACGCCCTGGTCGCCGAGGCGGAGCGGATCACGGACCCGCACCGCGCCATCGACTGGCTCTCCACGCTGCCGCAGGTTGCCCTCGCGGCCCTGGGCGAGGCGGCCTGACCCATGCGCTTCCAGGACGCCAGGCCGGACGGTCGCGCCGTCGTCTACGCCCACATCCAGGCGGATCCGCTGGTGGCGAAGGCCGCCGAGCTGCTGGTCCGCGCCACCACCGTCCAGCGCGTGCTGGCCCGCGCCGTGATGAACGGCGAGTCGCTGGATCCGGCCGCCTGGCGGACGATGTTCCCGTCGCTCTTCGGGCCCGCGGCCCCTGCGCCGGGCGACCCCGTCCGTGACCGCTCAGAGGCCATCCTGGACGCCGGCCTGGCCGTGGCCGATCGCGGCGAGCAGACCCGCTCGCAGTTCCGCGGCGCCATCGTGGAGGCGCTCACCGAGAAGCTGTGCGCCGAGCGGACCGCGCCGGTGAAGCGCGAGCGCCGGATCCTGTTCGACGGCCGGCCCGCGGAGATCCACCCGTACGACGTGACGGTGGAGCGCGAGGGCGCAGCCGAGGCGTGGGACTGCAAGTGGGGCGCGCGCGGCATCAAGGGCGAGGTGATCAACCAGCTCGATGACGCACGCCGCGGGGCGGCCGAGGAGGGCGGGAGGCTGCTGGTGGGTCTCGTGATCTTCGACGCCCGCCGCTCGTCCGAGGTGCGCCTGGTCCGCGAGAAGGGCCCCGTGTCCCTGGATGCTCTCAAGCTGATCGCGCTGGAGGGGCTTGACCGCCTCGCCGGCCGAAAGCCCGCCTGAGCCCGGCGCGAGGGCCGCGATGACCGAAGCCGAAGCCGAAGCGGGTGCCCCCGCGCCGGTCCGGCCGCCGAACCTGCTGACGGAGACGTACCGCGTCCGCTTCGACGAGTGCGGCGCGGATGGCCTCGTGCGCGCCTCCGCGCTCCTGCGGTACGCGCTGGACATGGCCTGGCGCCACTCGGACAAGCTCGGGTTCACGCGTGCCTGGTACGCGGAGCGCAACTGCGCCTGGGTGGTGCGCGCGGGTGAGCTGGTCATCGAGGCGCCCATCCCGTCCGGCGTCACGCTCCTCGTCACCACGCGCGTCAGCGGGTTCCGCCGCGTCTGGTCCCGGCGCTACACCACCGCCACCCTCGAGGACGGCACGCCCGCGTTCTGGAGCCACACGGACTTCGTGATGATCGACGTGGCGCGCGGACTCCCCGGGCGTGTCCCGCCGGAGCTGCCCGTGGTCTTCGGCGTCCCGCCGGACCCCTTCGAGCCTGGCCGCGTCCAGCTGCCGCAGGCCCCCGACGAGGCCGTGGAGGTGCGCAGCGTGGTGCGGCCACGGGACCTGGACCCCAACGGCCACGTGAACAACGCCACGTACGTGGACTACCTGGAGGAGGCGGTGCTGGTCGCGGGTGACGCCGGGGCCGCCGACCTGGCCACCGTCCCGCGGCGGATCACCGTGGAGTACCTGGTGGCAGCGGAGCCGGGCGATGCGCTTGTCTCGCACGCATGGCGCCTGGAGGACGATACCGACGAGCGGGCCCCCGGAACGGCCGGGGCGGCAGGCTGGGCCTGGCACCTCGCCGATGGAGCGGGGCGGGACCTGGCGCGCGGGCGGGTCGTCCCGGAAGCCTGACCCGTGCCACACGGCACGTCTGGGGCCAGCGTCAAGCCAATGTCGTGGCCGTCTGGCCCACGAGCGGACCGCCGGTTGGCCTACGTGACAGGACCCCGGTGATAACCGTCGGGCACATGGGGGTAGCCCCAACAATTTGCGCTCCACCCGCCACGGAGCCGTCAATGACCAAGGCCAGCCTCAGCGCGGACACAATGCCCGCGCGCCGCCGCACCTCGTATCGCGAGACCGGGATCATGCTCGCCGTGCTCGGAGCGTTCATCGTCGTGGCGCACGGGGCGGACATCCTGAGCACCGGCACGCTCAACCCGGCGGCGCTGGTGATCAGGCTCGCCTGGGGCGGCACCCTGCTGCTTGAGGCGGTGGCGCTGTCCCGGGCCGGATGGCGTGTCATCCGGGTCGTGGGCACGGTGGCGGCCGCCGTCACCACCATCTCGTTCCTGCTCCTGGTCCAGGTCACCGGTGGCGCGGACGCCCCCGTCGTCTGGTTTGGATACGTCCTCGCCGTGATCATGCCGCTGTTCATCTGGGAGCTCACCTGGCAGGGCTTCCTGGGCTCCGCGGCCCTGGTGGTCGGGCTCACAGCGCTGCTGCTCCCGGGCGCAGAGGGGGGCGGGCGCGTGGGCGTGATCCACGTTGGACTGGCCACCCTGGCGTGCGGGGCCCTGCTCGGCCGATCGTTCATCCGCTCCCGGACCTCCGAGGAGGCGGCGACGATCCGGCTGGAGGAGGCCGTGGAGGCGAACGAGCGCCTCGTGACGGAGCTGCGCCAGGCGCTGGCGAACGTGCGCACCCTGGAGGGCCTGCTGCCCATCTGTGCCTGGTGTGGCAAGGCCCGTACGGACCACGGGTACTGGCAGCAGCTGGATGCCTACGTCGCGGCGCGGACCGGCGTCAAGGTCACGCACTCCCTGTGCCCGGACTGCGCCGCCAAGGAGTTCGGCGCGGTCGAGGCGGCGGACGGACTCGCGGAGACACCTTCGTCCTGACCCGTCCCGGCAAGGCGTGACAGCGGGACGGGGCCGTTGCGGGGCTTGACGCCCGCCTGTAGTCTGGCGCACCGAAAGGCCCAATCCGTGCCCGCACGCCAGACCACCGTAGCCACCGGCAAGCCATGACACCCGAGGACGTCGTCGACCAGGCCGCCACGACCAGCCCGGTCCCCTGGCCCGCACTGATCCGGCACACACACCTGGCGATCGTCAAGGGGCCGCTGGTCCCCGTGGCTGCCGACAGGCCGGTGCGCGTGTCCGTTCAGGACAGCCCGGTGTGCGGCATCCCTGCCTTGCCGGCACCCGTGCGCGCCGTCCTCCGGCGCGCCTCCTAGGGCCGGACCCCGGGATGCGGACGACGCGTGCCACTGACCCGATGGAGCGGATCCTGCTCATGCTTGCGGGCGGTCCGCCACAGCCCGCGCAGGACCGCGTCGCGATGGCGCTCCGGAGGGCGCTGACCCTCAGGATCTTCCCCGGCGACCGGATGCCGTCCGAGCGCTCGCTCGCGGAGTCCTTCGGGGTGAGCCGCATCACCGTCAGGCATGCGATGGTGATGCTGCGCGACGATGGCCGGGTCCTCTCCGGAGGCTCCCGTCGCGCCGGGACGGTCTCCAGGCCACGCGAGCCTGTCGCCACCGCGGACGAGCCACTCCAGGCCCATGTC
>CAIYZX010000198.1 GCA_903930745.1 uncultured Chloroflexota bacterium
GGTTGCGGGCATCGCCACCTTCGCCGGGTGCCGGATCGACAAGGCCGCCGCCGGGTACCAGGTCAAGGCCACCGGCACCAGCGTCACCGCCGCCACGTCCGCCGCCTTCGCGATCACGGTGGGGGCGCCGGCGAAGCTTGCGTTCACCACAACCCAGGGTGGCATCACGGCCGGGGCCGCCTTCGCCGTGCAGCCGTCCATCGCCGTCCAGGACGCGGGCGGCAACACCGTCACCACGGCGACCAACACCGTGACCCTGGCGATCACCGCAGGCACGGGCACCACCGGCGCGTCCCTCCTGTGCCCTGCAGGCGTGGTCCGTGACCCCATCGCCGGCATCGCCGCCTACACCGGCTGCACCGTGGACAAGGCGGGCACCGCCTACACGATCACCGCGAGCTCGCCCGGGCTCGCCAACGGCACCAGCGCCGCCTTCGCGGTCACAGCGGGTGCCGCCACCGCCCTGGCCTTCGTCAGCCAGCCCTCGGGCGGCACCGGCGGCACGATCTGGATCACCCAGCCGTCCGTCCGCCTCGTGGACGCGTACGGCAACGCCGCCAGCGGCGCCGCAACGATCACGCTCGCGGTCACCATCGGCACCGGCAACCTGGCGGGCCAGCTGACCTGCACGGGCGGCCAGAGCAAGGCCACCGCGTCAAGCGTCGCCGCCTTCACGGGCTGCAAGGTGGACAAGGCCGGCAGCGCCTACACGCTCTCAGCCACCGCGACCGGCCTCGTGGGCACCGCGAGCGCCACCTTCGACATCACACCCGGTCCGGCCATCACGATGGCCTTCACGGTGCAGCCGTCCGGCGGCATCGCCACCGTGGCGTGGAGCTCACAGCCCATCGTGTCGCTCCTGGACGCGGGCGGCAACGTTGCCACGGGCGCCATCACGCCGGTCACCCTTGCGCTTGTGACCGGCACCGGTGCCAGCCTCTCCTGCTATGGAGGGCTCACGAAGGTGCTCACCGCGGGCGAGGCGGTCTTCACGGGCTGTGCCCTCGACCGGGTGGGCTCCAGCTACCAGCTCACCGCGAGCGCCACCGGCCTCACCACCGTGACCAGCGCCGTCTTCGGCGTCTCCGCAGGGCCCGCGGTCAAGCTGGGCTTCACCACGCAGCCGGGCGGTGGAACCGGCGGCGCACCGTGGTCCACCCAGCCGGTGGTGACGATCCAGGACGCCGGCGGGAACACGGTCACGGTGGGCGGTGTGGTGGTCGGCCTCGCCCTGACGTCCAACGATGCAGGGGGCACGTTCGCCTGCAACGGCGGCACTTCGCGCACCACCGCGTCCGGCGTGGCCACGTTCACGGGCTGCACCATCGACCTCGTGGGCACGAACTACGTCCTCACCGCGTACGTGTCGGGCGGCACCTACGCGGACGCGACCTCCACCCCGTTCAACGTCGTCACCGGTCCGGCCGCGCGCCTCGTGTTCGACACCCAGCCGTCCGGCGGATCCGGCGGCGTCGCCTGGGCGGTCCAGCCCGTGGTGGCCATCGCGGACGCCGGCGGCAACCCCACGAGCGGCACGCAGACCGTGACGCTCGCCATCGATCCCGGCACCGGTGCGGCGGGCGCCGCCCTCGCCTGCACGAACAGCCTGAGCAGGACCGCGTCGCTGGGCCGCGCGACGTTCGCCGGGTGCGCCATCGACAAGTCCGCGTCCGGCTACCGCATCCGGGTCACCGCCACGGGCCTGACGGACGGCCTCTCGGCAACGTTCACCGTGCTGCCCGGCCCGGCGTCGCGCCTTGGCTTCACGGTCCAGCCGTCCGGCGGCACCGCGGGGTCCGCGTGGGCGGTCCAGCCTGTGGTCACGCTGCTGGACGCGGGTGGCAATCTCGCGGACACCAGCACCTCGATGGTCACCATCGACATCGGCACGAACCCGGGCGGCGCAATGCTGATCTGCAGCGGCGGCACCTCCGTCGCGGCCGTCGCGGGCATCGCCACGTTCACCGGCTGCTGGATGGACAAGGCGGCCAGCGGGTACCAGCTGCGGGCCGCCGCCGCCTCCATGACCACCGCCCTCAGCGCCTCGTTCGGCATCGTGTCCGGCGTGCCGGCGCAGCTGGAATTCGGCTCCATGCCCTCCGGCGGGTACGGCGGCACCGCGTTCGCCGTCCAGCCCGTGGTGCGGGTGGAGGACGTCTACGGAAACCTGGCGGGTGGTGCCACCACCAGCGTCACGCTGGCCATGAGCGCCAACCCGTCCGGCGGCACGCTGACCTGCAACGGCGGCCTCACCGTGGCGTCCATCGCCGGCCTCGCCGTCTTCTCCGGCTGCAACGTGGACCTGGTGGGCACGGCCTACACGGTCTCCGCCACGGCAACGGGTCTCGCGGGCGACATCTCCGCCGCGTTCGACATCACCGCGGGCGCTCCCGCCCGCCTCATGTTCACGCTCCAGCCGTCCGGCGGGACGGGTGGCAGCGCGTGGGCCGTCCAGCCCGTGATCGCCGTCCGGGACGCCGGCGGCAATCCCACCGGAGCGACCGTCCCGGTCACGCTGTCGCTGGGGGCCAACCCCGGCAGCGGCAACCTCGTGTGCACGACGGGCCTCGTGCTCACGACGGTGAACGGGACGGTCGCATTCGGAGGCTGTGAGATCAACCGTGCCTCGATGGGCTACACGCTCCTCGCCACGGCCTCCGGGCTCACGAGCGCCACCAGCAGCGCATTCGACGTCACCGTGGGCGCCCCCGCCCAGCTGGGCTTCTCGGTCCAGCCCTCCGGTGGCGCCGCCGGGTCCACCTGGGCCACCCAGCCGGTGGTGGCCATCGAGGATGCCGGCGGCAACACGGTCCCGGGCGCGTCCGCGCTCGTGAGCCTGGCCCCGGGTCCGGGGGCCGCCGGGGCCCTCGCCTGCGCAGGAGGGACATCCGTCGTGTCCGTCAACGGCGCCGCCACGTTCAGCGGCTGCGCCTGGACGCTCATCGGATCCGGGCACGTCATCCAGGCGATCTCCACCGGCCTCGTGCCCGCCACCAGTGCCCCCTTCACCGTCACGGTTGGGACGCCGGCGAAGCTGGCGTTCATGACGGCGCCCGCCGGCGCGACGGGCGGCAGCGCGTTCACGCAGCAGCCGGCGGTCCAGGTGACGGATGCCTTCGACAACCAGGTCACGATCAGCTCCACGGCCGTGACGATCTCGTTGCAGCCCAACATCTCCGGCGGGATCCTGGTCTGCAACGGCGGCCCCATCCGGACCACGAACGCCGGCCTTGCATCGTTCACGGGCTGCGCGATCGACAGGGCGGGCTCCGCGTACCGCGTGGTCGCCTCCGCACCCGGTCTGCAGGACGCGGTCAGCCCGCCGTTCGACGTGGTCCCGGGCGCGCCAACCCAGATGGCGTTCCTCGTGGACCCGGGGTCCGGCATGGGCGGCAGCCCGCTGGGGACACAGCCGGTGGTGTCGCTGCTGGACGCCGGCGGCAACCAGACCACCGGCAGCGGTGGAGCGGTCACGCTTGCCCTCACGCCGGGCTCCGGGACGACGGGGGCCACGCTCTCCTGCAGCAACGGCAACAGCGTGACACCAACGGGCGGACTCGCCGTCTTCGCCGGGTGCGCGGTTGACCGCGTGGGCGCCGGCTACACGATCACCGCCTCGAGGACCGGGTTCGCGTCCGTGGCGTCGGGAACGTTCACCATCTCCGTGGGACCCGCGGCCGCGCTGGTCCTGACCACCGGCACAAGCGGCGGCACCGGCGGGCTCGCCTGGGCCACCCAGCCCGTCGTCACCGTCGTGGACGCCGGCGGCAACCCAACGCCCAGCGCTGCGGTGGTCACGCTCGCCCTTGCCTCCAACCCGACGGGCGGCGTGCTCGCGTGCTCCGGTGGCGACTCGCTGGGGGCCACCGCAGGGATCGCCACGTTCGCGGGCTGCTCGGTGGACGTCGCCGGAGCCGGCTACACGCTCCGTGCAACCTCGCCGGGCCTTGCGGCAGCCACGGGAGCCCCGTTCGCCATCGTGGCAGGGCCGGCGGCGAGGACCGCCTTCTCCGCGACCCCCGCAGGTGGCCCGGCTGACGCCGCCTTCGCGGTGCAGCCCGTGGTGACGCTCTACGACGCCGGCGGCAACCAGGCCGCCAGCAACACGCCGGTCACCCTCACGATCGCCACGGACACCGGCACCATCGGTGCGACGCTCACGTGTCCGGGTGGGACCACCCGTTCTGCGGACAACGGGCTCGTCACGTTCTCCGGCTGCCAGATCGATCGCGCGGGCACCGGCTACCGCCTGGTGGCCAGCGGGCCGGGCCTCGCCCCCACCACGTCCGCCCCCTTCGATCTCACCGCGCCTGCCGCGATCCTCTCCCTGGGCATCTCGTCGCCGGTCCTGACCTACGGTGACCGCCTGACCCTCACGGCGACATTCGCGAAGCTGGGTGCAGCCCGCCCGGTGGCGTTCCAGTGGTCAACGGACGACATCACCTGGACCTCCCTGGCAACCGTCACCTCCGACGGAGAGGGCGTCGCGCGCTACTCGCTGATCCCGTCGCTCAACCGGCGGTACCGGGCCGTCTTCCTGGGCGAGGCCTCGCTGGCCCCGGGAACAAGCGCCGCACTCATGGTCTACGTGCGCCAGGTCGTGATCCTCTCTCCGGCCACCACGACACGCGGCAACCTCGTCGGGACCGGGCGCTCCGTGACCTTCGTTGCCACCGTGCGGCCATGGAACGCCAGCCGGCCGCGACCGGTCGTGACCTTCACGGTCTGGAAGTGGTCGGAGACGGTGGGCTGGCGCGCCGTGACCAACGTGAACGTCCGGGTGAACCTGCTGGGCCAGGCCCCCTACCGGTACACGTTCGCGAGGGTGGGGCGGTTCTCGGTCACGGCGAAGGCGGCCGCGACCACGGTGGTGACCTCCAGCCTGACGTCAAACCGCTCCGTGTGGAGGGTGCAGTAGCAGCCGTCGCTGCCCGCTGACGGCGCCCCGGCCGGGCGAACGGTCGCTCCGGGCGGGGGGGCCGTCACCGGGCGCGAAGCCGGTGGGCTTGTCAGACAATGCCTACACGGCGCACGATTGACCCGCAACCGTGCCGGACGCCACCGACAGACCGCT
Source organism: uncultured Chloroflexota bacterium (assembly GCA_903930745.1). Lineage (GTDB taxonomy): Bacteria > Chloroflexota > Limnocylindria > Limnocylindrales > CSP1-4 > CAIXZV01. The sequence continues at coordinate 5,075 of CAIYZX010000198.1, forward strand.
TCCAGAGGACGGCGTTGAGCCTGCACGGTCCATGCCACACCATGGGGCCTACACCACGCCACGGCCGGGGGGCCGATCCATCGCAGGGGAGCCATTGGCCGCGTTCCAGTCTCCGGTGCCAGACGCCTATCGCGTGCTTGGTCTGGACCCGCGCGCCTCACGGGAGGAGATCGTGGCGGCCTACCACCGCCTCGCCAAGCTCTACCACCCGGACGGTGCCTCTCCCGATATGGACCGCATGGCCGCGGTGAACGCCGCGTACAGCCTGATCAAGACCCCGGAGCAGCGGGACGCCTACGACCAGCGGCTGCGGGCGATGGCGCGCCAGCAGGGGACGCCTGGATCGCAGCCTCCCGGCACGACCTCGACGGGCTCCATGCGCATAGACTTCGGGAGGTACCAGGGCCGCACCATCGAGGAGGTGGGCCGTGCGGACCCCTTCTACCTCCGCTGGCTCCGCCGCCACTCGGCCGGCCTGCGGTACCGCGCGGAGATCGACCGCGTGCTGAGCCGCCAGGACCTGGGCCGCAGGGCTGCCCTGTTCCACACCGCAGCGAAGCCTCGATCATGATCGAGATCGTCGCGTACGACGTGCTGGATCGGATCTTCCGTGGCCGTGTGGAGCTGACCGCGGATCGCGTGACGGACCTCCTGCTCGCGGCAGAGCAGCTGGAGTTCACGGATCTCGCCGTGACCAACCTGCGCACCCGCACGGTTGAGCAGCACGACCGGAGGTCCATCGCCATCCGCGACCTCGCGATCGTCGTCCCATCCGGGCCACGAGGCTCCATCGACCGCCGCGTCCGCGGCCCGCAGGAGCCCGTCTCCATGCTCGTCCACCGGTATCACGTCTTCGGCATGGCCCACGCGCCCGCGCTCCACGATCCGCTGCTCGTGGCCGGGTCGCGCCGGTGGGCTCCGGTGACGTCCGCCGTCCTGGAGCAGCACGCTGCCGGGCGCCCGGTGCGCGAGCGCTTCGACGTGTTGATCGTGAACCGCATGTACGTCACGTCCATGGTCCGGGGCACGCCCGAGGCACACGACATGCACTGGCTGGCGGCCACGCCCGCGCAGGAGGCCGTGGTCAGCTAGCGGATCCCCGCCGCTCCACCAGGTCCGCAGGCAGACGGTCCGCGAGCACCTCGGCGAGGTGGCGGGCGCGGCGCCCAGCAAGGAAGTCCACCTGGGTCCGGCACGAGAAGCCGTCCGCGAGCACGTCCGCGTCCGGGTTGGCCGCAAGCGCGGGCAGGAGCTCGAGACCGGCGACCGCCCGCGTGATGCCCTCGTGGCCCCGTTCCGCGCCAAAGCTGCCGGCCATGCCACAGCATGAGGCCAGGGTGGCGTCCGTCTGGATGCCCGCTGCGGCGATCAGCCGCCGGTCCGCGGCCGTTCCCAGCACCGCCTGGTGGTGGCAGTGGGGCTGGAGGATGGCGTGGGTCACCGATGCCCCCTCCGGGGCAGGGGGCGGGGTCCAGCCGGCGCCGTCCAGGAGCTCCGCGAGGGTGACCACGCGCGACGCGAGCCTCGTGGCCGATGGATCGTCCGGCAGCAGCTCCGCGAGGTCCTCGCGGAGCATCGCGGCGCAGGAGGGCTCCAGGACCAGGACGGGCTCGTCGCCCGCGAGCGCGCGGTTGCGGAGCGTCCGGCGAAGCACGTTGCGGGCGCCGTCCAGCTGGCCGGTGGTGACCCAGGTCAGGCCGCAGCAGATGTCGCCCTGGGGGACGATGGCATCGATGCCCGCCGCGGCGAGAACCCGGAGCGCCGCGTGGCCAACCTCCGGGGAGAGGTGGTTCGTGAAGGTGTCCGGCCAGACGATGACGCGGGGCGCCGATGCCGAAGCCGTGGCCGAGCCTGGCGCCGAAGCCGAAGCCGAGCCTGGCGCCGAAGCCGAGGCCGACGGCCGGACCGGGGGCCGGGGCCGCGCCGACGCCTGGAAGGTCTGCCCTGCCAGTGCGGGGATCCGCCGCTCCCCCGAGATGCCCGCCGCCCACGCCGCGAGGCGCCGCGTGGACCCGTTCCCCATGACGCCGTTCACCACTGCCCGTCCGCCCGGGACGCGTCGGGCGAGGCGGAGCAGCGAGGGCAGCCGCCCCAGCGTGTAGTGGTGGCGGGGCCGGACGCGGCCGCGGTACGCCTGGTCCAGCACCTCCGCCTTGTACGCGGCCATGTCCACGCCCGTTGGGCAGTCTGACGCACAGGCGCGGCAGGAGAGACACAGGTCCAGCGCCCCCAGCACGTCCGCGGATCGCCAGCCGTCCGGGGCCAGCTCGCCCGCCAGCAGCTCCTGCAGGAGCCGGGCACGGCCCCGGGTGGAGTGCGCCTCCTCGCCCGTGGCCCGGTAGCTGGGGCACATCGCCGCCGTGCCCTGGTGGGAGATGCACTTCCCCACCCCGATGCACCGCTCCACCGCTGACCGGAGGTCGCCGCCATCAGCCGCGTGCGCAAACCCGCCCCCGGGGCCGGCCGAAGTCGAGGGCGCCAGCAGCGTGGGCCGCGGCCGGCGGAGATCCACGTCCAGCGGCGCCGGGTCCACCAGGACGCCCGGGTTGAGCGCGGCGCCCGGGTCCCATGCGTCCTTCCATGCGCGGAACGCCGTCATCAGCTCCGGCGAGAAGATCCGGGGCAGCAGCTCTGAGCGTGCGCGTCCGTCGCCGTGCTCGCCGGAGACCGTGCCGCCATGCCGCGCCAGCAGGTCGGCACCCGCCTCCATGAACGTCCGGAGTCGCTGCGGCCCTCCCGGCCGGTCCAGCCCGAAGCCCACCCGCAGGTGGATGCATCCCTCGCCGAAGTGGCCGTACGTCACCCCTTCGAGACCCTGGTCCCGCAGCAGGGCCCGGAGGTCCGCGAGGTACGCGGCGAGGCGCTGCGGGGGAACGGCGGCATCCTCGAAGCCGGGCCAGGCCGGCGATCCGTCGGGAAGTCGGGCGGCACGCCCCGCACCCTCCTCGCGCACCTTCCAGAGGACGGCCTGGGCGGATGGCGCCTCGTGCAGGACAGCGCGCACCCCGTCCCCCACCGAGGCGGCGACCCGCATCCCCGCGGCGGACGCCAGGCGCGCGGCGTGGTCGCGCATCGCATCGGCGGTCTCGCCCCCGGCCTCCACCAGGAGCCACGCCCCGGCACGCGGCAGCAGCCCTGGGTCCCGCCAGCCGGTGAGCAGCTCCGCCGTGAGGCTCTCCACGGTGTGCGGCGCCTCCGCGAGGAGCGCGGGTACGGCGGCCGCGGCATCGATGTCCGAGTCGAAGGCCAGCACGAGCAGCCCGCGCGAGGCAGGCGGCCGGACCAGCCGCAGGGTCACCGCGGAGACCACCGCGCACGTTCCCTCGGTGCCCACCAGCGCCCGGGCGATGTCCGCGCCACGCTCCGGGAGCAGCCAGTCCAGCGCGTACCCGGAGACGCGCCGGGGCCAGGGCGCAAGCTCCTCGCGGATCACCGCCTCGTGGCGCGCCAGCAGGTCCGTGATGGCCGCCGTGGTCCTCGGAGCCGGACCGACCGTGGCGAGGGAGCCGCCTCCACGCAGATCGCCAACGCGCCGCCGGACGCCATCGGCCGTGATGATCTCCAGGCCCAGGGTGCTCTCCGCGGTGGTCCCCCACCGGACGGAGTGGCTGCCGCAGGCGTTGTTGCCCACCATCCCGCCCACCGTGCAGCGGCTGTGCGTGGAGGGATCCGGGCCAACGCGCAACCCGTGGCGGGCGGCGGCGGCGTTGAGGTCGTCGAGGACGGTGCCGGGCAGGACGGTGGCGGTCAGCGCGTCCGGGTCCAGCGAGAGGATTCCGGCCAGGTGCCGGGACGTGTCCACCACGATCCCGGGGCCAATGGCGTTGCCCGCGATGGACGTGCCCGCCCCGCGCATCGTGACCGGCACGCGGTGCTCCGCGGCGAGGGCGACCACGGCGGCGAGCTCGTCCGCGTCCCGCGGCGCCACCACGGCGGCGGGCAGCACGCGGTAGTTGGAGGCGTCCGACGAGTAGAGGGCCCGGGTTCCACGATCCGCGAGGA
>CAIYZX010000199.1 GCA_903930745.1 uncultured Chloroflexota bacterium
GAGCCGCTCCTCGTCCACGAAGAGCTCCTCGATGCGCGCGCCGGCGGTGATCGCGCGGGCGATCTCGCGGGTGCCGTCCACGAGGGTGAGACCGGACCGCTCACGCGCGCGCCGGTCCCGCAGCTCGAGGGCGTCGCGGACGCGCGTGTTCTTCGTGCTGGTGATGACCGGCTCGCGGGAAACGCTCATGGGCGACCTCCAGGGGGCCTGCCGCCACGGGGCCGGCGTGTCCCGGCCGACCCGCCAGGGGTGCCGCGTCCGGCCGGTCGCTGCGAACCCGCGCTTCCGCGGCCACCCTTCTGCACCCCCGGGCCTCCACGCTGCTCGCGGGGCCCTGCTGCATCGCGAGGCCGGGAGACATCGCGGGGGACTCGGTCCTCGTCGCGCGGCCCGGTCGTGTCGCGACGGCCGGCGCCATCTCCCGGCGGGGCGCCACCGGGACTGCGCGACGGTCCTCCGCCGGCGTGGCGGCGGACGGAGGACCGCGGGCCCGCCACGGGATGGGAGGGCCGGGCAGCCGGGGCAGGGGAGGGGTCCGCGCGCGTCGCGACCGGCTTGACAACCGTCCGCTTCATCGCGCTGCCGCGCCCCCGGTCCGGCCCGTGCGCCCATGCGCCAAGCGGCAGGACGCTGCCCGAGCGCGCCCGGAGCACCAGGTCGTCGCCGGACGCGTTGACCCCAAGGTAGGTTCGCAGCATCGTCGCCAGCCGCTCGCCGTCGTAGCCGGGCGTGTGGGCGGAGAGGACCGCGAAGGCGGGGCGTGGCCCGAGGAGCGCGGCGATGCCCTCCAGCAGGGGAATGAGGTCGGTGTCGATGTGCCAGGCGCCCTCGCCGTGGCCATAGGAGGGCGGATCCAGGATGACCGCGTCATACCAGTGGCCACGCCGGCGCTCGCGCTTCACAAAGTCCCGGGCATCGTCCACCAGCCACCGGACGGGCGCCTCGGCAAGGCCGGACAGCTCCGCGTTCCGGCGAGCCCACGCCACGGCAGGGCGCGATGCGTCAACGTGTGTCACCTGGGCGCCCGCGAGTGCACAGGCCAGGGTGGCGCCGCCCGTGTAGGCGAAGAGCGAGAGCACCACCGGGGGGCGCCCAAGGCGCTCGGTGGCGGCACGCACGGCATCCATCAGCCAGCCCCAGGTGCCCGCGTGCTCCGGGAACAGGCCCACCTGCCCGCCGGCGGCCGGGCGGCACTCGAACGTCAGGCCGGCCACCCGGACATTCCATGGCTCCATGGTCGCGCCGCGGACCCACGTTCCCTTCGCCCAGCGCAGGTCCGGCCTGGTCCACGCGGACGGAGGCAGCATGGCCGTTCCGCTCGCAGCCGGTGCAGACCGGTCAACCAGTCGTGCGCCGAACCGCTCCAGCCGCCTTCCGTCACCTGCATCGATCAGATCAAGGTCATCCATTTGGGGGAAATGGTCGCACACGTCCGTGGGATGGGATGGGACGCTCCCGCGATCCATGCTTTCCGCCAAGCCAGCGCGCGGCCCCTCGCGCGACGACCCTGCCACAGGGGGAGACCCATGAGCGCACCCGGCCAGCGTCCTGGCGCAGCGCCGTCCCTTGCGGACCTCTATCGCATCAACGCACGCAACCTCGCCCTCAGGCGCGAGTTCATCGGCCTTGGGAAGGAGCAGGTGAAGGTCCTTGCGGATCTCGCCGGCTGGGCCGAGCGGCACGCCGACCCGATTGCGAAGGAGTTCTACGACCACCAGTTCACGTTCGCCCCAACGCGCACCTTCTTCGAGGAGTACGCCAAGCAGAAGCGCGTGCCCCTCGACACGCTGAGGGCGAGCCTGGAGAAGACCCAGGCGGGCTACTTCCGGGACATCTTCCGAGAGGCTGCGGGTTCCGGCGAGTTTGGGGTGGAGTACTTCTCCCGGCGCCTGGTCGTGGGCCGCCGCCACAACATCATCAACCTGCCCCAGAAGTGGTACATGGGCGCATATCCGCTCTACATGGAGCTCGCCCGCAAGCACCTGGCCCGGTCGTATCCGCTGTCGTTCGGGCGCCGCGCGAAGGCCGAGCGCGCCCTCCGGGCCGTGTTCAGCCTGGACCAGCAGGCGGTCTCCGACGCCTTCTTCTACGACTACCTGCAGTCCATCGGCTTCGACCTGATGGCGATCTCGGTCGCGAAGCCGGAGCACGACCTGTCCGAGTACTACGAGGAGCTCAAGGTCGGCGTGCGCTCCACGCTGGAGGAGGCGGCCAGGACCAGCGCGCAGCTGCTCGATCTCGGCGACAGCCTTCGCTCCGCGGCGGAGCTGGCGGGCTCGGCGACGCGGGAGATCACGAGCGCGATGGGCCAGGTCGCCCAGGGCGCGCAGGACCAGGCGCGAGCAGCCACCGAGTCGTCCGTCTCCGTGGACGCGCTCTCCCGCGTCATCGACCGTGTCCACGACGGTGCCGTGGACACCCGCTCGTCGGTCCGTGACGCCGCATCGGCCGTTGCCTCCCTCTCCGGCTCCATCGACACCGCGTCCACCGCGGCGCAGGAGGTGGGCGAGGTCGCCCGCCAGGCGGCAGACGCCGCCGGCCGAGGTGCCTCCGCGGTCATCCAGGCGCGCGAGGGCATGCAGCGCATCCAGTCCACCGTGTCGGAGAGCTCCGCGCGCGTCTCCGAGCTCGGCGCCAAGTCCGAGCAGATCGGCGCCATCGTTGAGGTCATCGACGACATCGCGGACCAGACCAACCTCCTCGCGCTCAACGCGGCCATCGAGGCCGCAAGGGCAGGGGAGATGGGCAAGGGCTTCGCGGTCGTGGCCGACGAGGTCCGCAAGCTAGCCGAGCGGTCCGGTGTCGCGACCAAGGAGATCGCGCAGCTGATCGCGGAGGTCCAGTCCGTCACGACGGCCGCCGTGGCCGCGATGGCGCTGGGCGGGCGCGAGGTTGACTCCGGCGTCCTCCTGGCACGGCAATCGGAGGACGCCCTGGCCGAGATCCGCACCGGCGTGGTCCGCACGACGGAGACGGTGGTGGAGATCACGGCTGCCGTGGAGAGCATGCAGGCCTCCGCGCGGACGGTGGTCACGGCGATGGACCGGATCGAGGCGCTTGCCGTCGCGAACGCGGCGGGCGCGGACGAGATGAGTGGCCATTCGACCGGCGTGGTGGGTGCGGTGGGCGCCATCGCAGCAGTCTCGGAGGAGAACAGCGCCGCTGCGGAGGAGGTGCTCGCCTCCACCTCCACGATGGCCGACCAGATGGCGGGCGTCGCCGCCTCCGCGGGCACGCTCGTCGAGCTGGCCACCGCCCTGGGCACGCTGATGGACCAGTTCGACCTGGGCACGACGGACAACGCCTCCGGGTCCATGCCGGCGCCGACGCCGATCAGGGGGCGCCGCGTCGCCTGACCGCCCCAGGTCGGGGAGTCGTGCTAGACTCCCCGCCACCTCGGGCGATTAGCTCAGCTGGTTAGAGCGCATGCTTGACATGCATGAGGTCACTGGTTCGAGTCCAGTATCGCCCACCACCGCGCAGACACCGACGACGGAGCCCACCGGCTCCGTCGTTTTGATTCCCCGCACCGATCGTTCGTGCGGGTCGCCGAATTAATACGTAGTGGCTTTACATTTTGCGCGCGATCGTGCACAGTGTCCGCGGGGGCGCCCTCGCAGCGGCTTTGCGTTCTTCATCACCCGAGGCAGTGCATGCGTCGTCTCACACGCCGTGACTTCCTGATCGCCTCCGCCGCCGCGAGTGGCACGCTTGGCGTGACAGGCCTCCTCCGTGCCTCGGGCCGGTACCCGCTGGCGCTCCTCGAGCCGGTCAACGTGGCCGATCCCCTGGGCGGGTACCCGGACCGGTCCTGGGAGAACGTCTACCGCGACCAGTACCGGTACGACCGCTCCTTCGCCTTCGTGTGCTCGCCCAACGACACGCATTCGTGCCGCCTCCGGGCGATCGTCCGCAATGGCGTCGTGATGCGCACCGAGCAGGCGTACGACGTCTCGCGGTACACGGACCTGTACGGGAACACGGCGACCGCGGCGTGGCATCCGCGCGGCTGCGCGAAGGGCTACCAGGTGCACCGGCGCGTGTATGGCCCCTTCCGCCTCAAGTACCCGTTGATCCGCAAGGGCTGGAAGGCGTGGGCGGACGACGGCTTCCCGCACCTCACGCCGGAGCTGCGGACCAAGTACCGGTTTGACGACCGGGCCTCGGACGAGCTCGTCAGGGCCGCGTGGCCGGACGCCCACCGCTACATGGCGCAGGGTCTCGCCGCCATCGCCCGGACCTACAGCGGTGACGAGGGCCGCGCTCGCCTTGAGGCCGAGGGCTATGAGCCGGAGATGCTCGACGCCATGGGCGGCGCCGGCACGCGGACCCTCAAGTTCCGCGGCGGCATGGGCCTCCTTGGCGTCATCGGCAAGTACGGCATGTACCGCTTCGCCAACATGATGGGGCTCCTGGACGCGGAGATCCGCGGCGTCGAGGAGAAGGAGGCCAAGGGCGGGCGGCTCTGGTCCAACTACACCTGGCACGGTGACCAGGCGCCCGGCTTCCCCTTCGTGCACGGCCTGCAGTCGGCGGACGTGGACTTCAACGACCTCCGGTTCTCGAAGCTCACGATCCAGGTGGGCAAGAACCTCGTCGAGAACAAGATGGCCGAGTCGCACTTCTTCATCGAGACGATGGAGCGCGGCGGAAAGATCGTCACCATCGCCCCCGAGTACAGCCCGCCGGCGACCAAGGCGGACTACTGGATCCCGATCCGTCCGGCGACGGACACGGCGCTCTTCCTCGGCATCACCCGCCTGCTCATCGACAGCAAGCGGTACGACGAGGAGTTCGTCAAGCGGTACACCGACCTCCCGCTCCTCATCCGGGCGGACAACGGGCGGCGCCTGCGTGCCGACGAGATCATCGACGGCTACACACCCGGCCTGACGAAGGACGGTCCCTCGTTCGCCAAGCAGGGCCTCAAGGAGGAGCAGTACACCGTCCTGGGCGACTTCGTCGTGTGGGACGAGGTTGCCGGGGCGCCGCGAGCCGTGACGCGTGACCAGCTGGGCGAGCGCATGGTGGAGGCGGGCATCACGCCCGCGCTCGACTGGACCGGGAAGGTGCGCCTGCTGGACGGCACGGAGATCGATGCGACCACCACGTGGTCCGCGTACAACGTCCATCTCCGCGACTACGACCTTGACTCCGTCGTGGAGATGACCGGCTCGCCGCGGGACATGATCGAGCAGCTCGCCAGCGACATCGCCACGATCAAGCCGGCCTCCGCGCACATCGGCGAAGGGGTCAACCACTGGTTCCACGCCACGCTCGCCAACCGGGCCGTCTACCTGCCCTTCATGCTCACCGGCAACATCGGTCGCCCGGGAGCCGGTGTCTACACCTGGGCCGGGAACTACAAGAGCGCCCTCTTCCAGGGCCACCCGGAGAGCGGCCCCGGGTTCAAGGGCTGGATCGCGGAGTCTCCGTTCGAGCCGAACCTCGACCCGGAGGCGTCCGGCTCCGACATCGTCGCCCACCCTCTCGGCTACGGCGAGGAGCCGGCCTACTGGAACCATGGCGACCGTCCTCTCGTGGTCGAGACGCCGCGGGACGGCAGGCGCATGTTCACCGGCAAGAGCCACATGCCCACGCCGACCAAGGCCCTGTGGTTCACCAACGTGAACCTGTTCAACAACGCGAAGCACCACTACGAGATGATCCGCAACGTCAACCCGCGGATCGATCTCATCGCCACAACGGACATCGAGATGACGTCGTCCGTGGAGTACGCGGACATCGCGTTCCCGGCCACGTCGTGGATGGAGTCGCAGACCCACGAGATCACGGCCTCATGCTCCAACCCGTTCCTGCAGGTCTGGGGCCGCGCCAAGGACGGCATCGACCCGCTGTACGAGGCGAAGGACGACGCCAGGATCCTTGCCGACCAGGCACAGGCGCTGTCGGAGCACACCGGGGATCCCAGGTTCGCCGCGTACTGGAAGTTCATCCTCGAGGGCCGCGAGGACGTCTACATCCAGCGGCTCCTGGACGCCTCCATCACCACGAAGGGCTATCGGCTGGACGACATCCTCGCCGGCAAGTACGGCGAGCCCGGCTCGGCGCTGATGCTGTTCCGGACCTACCCGAGGATTCCCTTCCACGAGCAGTTCACGGACAACCTCCCGTTCTTCACGGACACCGGTCGGCTCAACAGCTACTGCGACATCCCCGAGGCCCTCGAGTACGGCGAGAACTTCGTCGTCCACCGGGAGGGCCCGGAGGCGACGCCGTATCTGCCCAATGTGATCGTGTCCACCAACCCGCTCGTCCGCCCGGACGCGTACGGCATCCCGGAGACGGCCATGGGCTGGGACGAGCGGACGGTCCGCAACATCAGCAAGGCATGGTCGGAGGTCAAGCAGACCCAGAATCCGCTCTGGGAGGCCGGGTACGCCCTGTACTGCCTGACGCCCAAGACGCGCCACCGTGTCCATTCGAGCTGGAGCACCTCTGACTGGTCGCTCCTGTGGGACTCCAACTTCGCGGATCCGTACCGGGCCGATCCCCGGACGCCGTGGGTGGGCGAGCACCAGGTCCACATCCACCCGGACACGGCCCGCGCCCTCGGCATCGACGACGGCGACTACGTCTACGTGGACGCCAACCCGGCCGATCGGCCGTACATCGGCTGGAAGCCAGACGATCCCTTCTACCGCGTGGCCCGGCTCATGCTCAGGGCCAAGTACAACCCTGCCTATCCACCTGGAATCGTGATGATGAAGCACGGGCCCTTCCAGGCGACGGAGCGCTCCGTGCGTGCCCACGAGACACGGCCGGACGGACGGGCGCTCTCCGATGGAACCGGCTACCAGGCGAACCTGCGGTACGGGAGCCAGCAGTCCGTGACACGTGACTGGTCCATGCCGATGCACCAGACCGACCACCTGTTCCACAAGGCGAAGGACCTGACAGCGTTCATCTTCGGGTACGAGAACGACAACCACGCCCTGAACACCGTCCCGAAGGAGACCCTCGTGAAGCTGAGCCGGGCAGAGCCGGGCGGCATCGGGGGCCAGGGGCGGTGGGCACCCGGCACCACCGGGATGTCGCCCGGCGGTGAGTCGGATCTCATGCAGCGCTACATGTCCGGCGGTCTTGGACCGAAGGTGTCCAGGTGATCCGGCCGGACACGCTTCACTGGGACTCCCGCCTCGCGCAGGCGCCGGCGGCAGGGGGACGGGCGTGACGCGCCTGCCACTGCCCATGCTGGACATGGGCAACCCCGCCACCGGCGATCCGGACGACCCTGTCGAGCTCGTGGCAGTGCCCATCCGTGTCGACGACGAGGCGTTCGACGAGATGGGCAGGTGCCTGATCGAGGAGTACGTCCGGGATGGCTGGTCCGACGAGCGCCTCCTCGCGCTGTTCCGGTCGCCGTACTACGCCGGCAGCCACGTGATCTGGCAGGTCCGCGGGGCCGCCTGGGTCACCACCGAGATCGCCGCAGCCCGCCGCCGCTGGCATCGCCCCGACCCTGCCGCCGAGGCGGCCCACCGCCCAGAGGGAGCCGCCTGATGCCCGACGTCCACAACTGGCAGCTCGGCCGGACCATGGCCTATCCGTACGCCGAGCACCACCCCAACCGTCAGTTCGCCTTCGTCTTCAACATCAACCGCTGTCTCGCCTGCCAGACGTGCTCCATGGCATGCAAGAGCACCTGGACCTTCTCGGAGGGCCAGGAGGCGATGTGGTGGAACAACGTTGAGACCAAGCCCTACGGCGGCTACCCGGCGCACTGGGACGTTCGGATCCTCGACCTGCTGGACCAGGCGCACCAGGCGGCCGGCGTCCAGCCGGCATGGACGCCCACCCCGGGCGACCCCGAGGCGCCCTACGGGTCCTACCAGGGCATGACCGTGTTCGAGGCCGCCGCCCACGCCAAGCCCCAGGCAGAGCAGGTCCTCGGCTGGATGCCCGGCGAGGACGACTGGCGGACGCCGAACGTCTTCGAGGACGCCGCACCCGATGGCCGCCGGTCACCGGGCTCGCTCGGCCTCGCCAGCGAGGGCGTCCGCCTTCCGGAGCACGTCGCATGGTTCTTCTACCTGCAGCGCCTGTGCAACCACTGCACCTACCCCGCCTGTCTCGCCGCCTGTCCGCGCAAGGCCATCTACAAGCGGGCCGAGGACGGGGTGGTCCTGATCGACCAGTCCCGGTGCCGGGGCTATCGCAAGTGCGTTGAGGGCTGTCCGTACAAGAAGTCCCTGTATCGGCCGACGACCCGCGTGAGCGAGAAGTGCGTTGCCTGCTTCCCGCGCCTCGAGGGCAAGGACCCGGCGAGCGACGGGGTGCCGATGGAGACCAGGTGCATGGCGTCCTGTCCGGGCCGGATCCGCCTCCAGGGGCTCGTCCCCGTGGATCCGGACGGAACGTGGGCCGACGACCCGGAGAACCCGGTGACCTACCTCGTCCGCCACGAGCAGGTTGCCCTCCCGCTGTACCCGCAGTTCGGGACGGAGCCCAACGGGTACTACATCCCCCCCCGCTGGGCCCCGCGGCCGTACCTGCGGCAGATGTTCGGACCGGGCGTGGATGCCGCGATCGCGAAGTATCGTGCGCCATCACGCCAGCTCCTGGCCGTGCTGCAACTCTTCCGCGCGTCCGAGCGCGTCATCTTCAAGTACGCGATCGAGGAGGGCCCGAAGGTCTTCGAGACAGAGATCGACGGACAGCCCTGGGAGATGTACGACGACACGGTGATCGGGTTCGACGCGGCGGGCAAGGAGGTCGTCCGCGTGCGCGTGGAGGAGCCGGTCCACACGCGTCCCGCCCCTCGCCCGAACTCCATCTGATGAGCGCAGACGTGCTCACCGTGACCCCCGCCGACGGCGAGGCGCTTGACCGCGCCCTCGCAAGGGCGGATGCCTACCGGATCCTTGCCGGCGCGCTGCGGGACGCCGACGACCCGGCAGGCGAGCCGACGGTCGATGTCGAGACGCTCGAGGCCGTGGCCGGCGACCTCCGCGTGGATCCGCCGCCGGGCGCCTGGGAGGCCATGCGGCGCGTGGCGGACCGCGAGCCGCGAGCCGCCGAGCACCGCGCCATCTTCGGGCACGTCGTGGCGCACGGCTGCCCGCCCTACGAGACCGAGTTCGGCCGGCAGCATGTCTTCGCCCAGAGCCAGCAGCTGGGCGACATCCGAGGCTTCTACGAGGCGTTCGGGGTGCGTCCGCGCCCCGGCGGCGAGCGACCCGATCATGTCGCCTGCGAGCTGGAGTTCCTGGGCCTGCTCGCGCTCAAGGAGGCATCGGCGATCGCCGCTGGTGCAGCCGACCACCGCGATGTCACTCGCGCGGCGGCCGCGTCGTTCATCACCGATCACGCCGGGCGATGGATCGTCGCCCTTGCGGGCCGGATCGGTGACCGAGCGCCGGACAGCGGCCTCGCGGCGCTGACGCACCTTGCCGCCTCGATCGTGGCCGACCATGCCGCCGAGCTCCGCTGCCACCCGCAGACCATCGCGCCCGATGACGTCCTGCCGATCGACGACGAGGCGGACGGCCTCTCGTTCGAGTGCGCGCTCGACAGCGGCGACCTCGTCCCGCCGGGTGCATGACGTGAACCTGCACCAGCCGTCCGCCGGCGCCGCGGCGGCCTCGATCGAGGTCCGCGTGGACCCGGCCCTGGCCGAGACGGCGGTCCGCAACCATGCCTCCGCAGGCCACATGGACCACGCCGTGTTCGCCCGATACCGGGACGAGCTTGACGACCTCTACGACGTGGACGATCCGGTGCGACGGGACGCGGCGTTCGCTCGATGGGCCGTCACCTGGTTCCATGAGCTTGGCCTCGCACGGCCGCTCCTCGCCGCGATCGAGGAGCGGCCGGCCCTGTCCACACCCACCCGGGTCCTGCTCGTCGGTGACGCCGGCCGCGCGTCCGATGAGGGTGTGACCTGCGAGCCCGGCGGCGCGCACCTGGGCGTCCGCTGTGCCGTGTCGAGGTTCGGAGACCCCGCCAGGCTCCTCTCCTGGGCCCGACACGCCATGGGACACGCCGAGGACACGCTGGATCCCGCGTTCGGGTTCGAACCCCGGTGGGACGAGGGCGCCGTGGCAGCGCCTGCCGCCGCACGCCTCCACCGCCTGTGGGACGTGACGGTTGACTCGAGGCTCGCGGACGCCGGCCACGTGGCATCCGCGCCTGCCCGCAGGCGCCACGTGGACGCCCTGGCAGGTGATCTCCGCGGCGTGGACATGGCGCATGTCGAGGCGATCGTGGATCGCCTGTGGACTGGGCCGCGGCCCACGTTCGGCACGCTGGCACGCTGGTCGGCCCGCACGACGCTGCTCATCGAGGAGGTCCTCCCCGGGCGGCAGGTTCGGCAGCGCCCCGACCTGTGCCCGCTGTGCCGGTTCCCCTCGGAGGACGTCGGCGTCCCGGACGCGGACGTCGCCACGCTGGTCTCCGCCGCCCATCCCGCCTGGTCGCCCAGGCTGGGGCTCTGCGGCCGGTGCACTGATCGCTACCGTCTCACCGCGTCGCTCGGAGGTGTTGTCAGATGAGGCGCCTGCCCTTCCCGCGTGCCCGCATCCTCGGAAGCTGCACGATCGTCCTCGCCGGTGTGCTCTCGCTGTGGGGCGTCCCGGTCACCAGCGCGCAGGGCCAGACCCTGACGGCCACCCGTGTCGATGGCCCGCTCCCCGTGAACGCCCCGTTCGATCCGGCATGGGCGAAGGCGCGCGGCGTGGA
>CAIYZX010000200.1 GCA_903930745.1 uncultured Chloroflexota bacterium
AGTTCGGCGAGATGCAGAAGCTGATGAAGCAGATGGGCCCGGGGGGTGGCGGGAAGCGCCCGCCGCTGGGGCAGCTGCTCGGACGCCGCTAGGGGAGGCACGTACCCATGACAGACCAGGAACCCACCCAGCCGTTCGAGGTGCCCGAGGCACCGCCGCCCGCGCCGCCGGCCCCGGTGGCCGCCGTGGCGCCTGAGCAGCCCGTCGCGCCGCCCGCTCCGCCGGTTGCGCCGCCCACCGCCTGGGCCACGCAGGACCTGCCGGAGCCGGCCCCGGTTCCCACCCAGCCCGTGGTCGCCGAGGCGCCCGCGAGGCGCTCCGGTGGTGGTCGTGCCCGCTGGATCGTCGCGGCGCTTGTCGCCCTGCTCGTGCTGGGCGGTGGTGGCGTCGCGGCCTTCCTGCTGACGTCCAGCCCTGCGACCTCGTCGCTCGCCGGCTGGGCACCGGCAGACACCGTCACGTACGGCGAGGTCCGCCTGGACATGCCGGGTGGCCAGGGCGCGGAGCTTGGCAAGTTCCTCGCGCCCTTCCCGGGCTTCGCGGACCAGGCGGCTCTCCCGGCCAAGCTCTCCGAGATGGCGGACCGCCTCATCGGTGACGCCACGGACGGGAAGCACAACTACTCCACGGAGATCAAGCCGTGGCTCGCGGGCGAGATCGCCGTGGCCCAGGGCCCTGCACCCGCCTCGATCAGCACGTCAGACCCCGTGGCCGCGCTGCAGGACGTGCACATGCTCGTCCTCGTGGCCGTCACGGACGCCGAGAAGGCAGCCGCCTGGGCGGAGTCCGTGGTCACCGAGACCGGAGCCACCCCAACCAGGGACACGTACAACGGCGTGACCATCGTCACGGTGGAGCTGCCGGACGTGGAGGTCCTCGCAACCTCCCTGCCGAAGCTCGCCTATGCGGTCAACGGCAAGGTCATGCTCGTGGGCGACCTCGCGTCGCTCAAGGCCGCGCTGGACACCAGGGGCAGCACGGGGCTCGCCGCCTCCAAGGAGTACGCCGCCGCACGCGCCGCGCTCCCGGGCGCCAACCTCGGGTTCATGTTCGCCTCGTCCGCCGGTCTCGTCGCCCAGCTCGAGAGCCTGGGCGACAGCATGGGGGACGCCACCGTGGGCAAGGGCATCGCGTCCGTCTACGCGAAGCTCCTCCCGCCGTGGAGCGCGGCCGCCGAGTACGCCAGGGACGGCCGCCTGGTCATCGAGACCGCGCAGCCGCACGTGGACGCCCTCGGCGCGCCGGACAACCACGCGGACGCGATCGCCGCGATGGCGCCCGCGGACACCGTGCTCCTGGTCTCGGGCCACGGCGTGGGCGCGCGGATGCTGCTCGTCAAGGCCATGTTCGATGCCGAGCCCAGTCTCAAGGACGCGCTCGGCCAGCTGGACGACGCGCTCGGCGTCGTCGGCGGATTCGAGGCCGCCGTGGGCTGGATGGGCGACACGGGCCTCGTGCTCACGAAGCAGGGCGAGGGCGTGGACGGCGGGCTCGTCGTCGCGCCGGGCGATGCCGCGTCCGCGGAGCGCCTGTTCACGTCCCTGCGCAGCCTCATCACGCTCGGCGCCCAGGGGATGCTCGAGTTCAAGGAGGAGACCTACAACGGCACCACCATCGTGTCCGTTGACCTCTCGTCGCTCGGCGCCATGGCGGGCTCCATGACCGGGACGGACGCCGTCCCCGCAGACCTCACCCTCGCCTACGCCCTCGCCGATGACGTCGTCGTGATCGGCATTGGCCCGCAGTTCGTCAAGGACGTCCTCGACGCCCGTGGCGGCGACAACCTCGCGGCCCAGCCGCGCTACAGCACGCTCATCGCCGCGGCCGGCGGCAAGGAGAACGCAGGTGTCCTCTGGGTCGATGTCGCCGCCGCGCGCGGTCTCATCGAGCCCCTGCTCCCCTCCGACGTCTCGGCCACGTACGAGAAGGAGATCAAGCCCTACCTGGAGCCGCTCGATGCCATGGCCGGCGTGACCATCGCCGCCAAGGATGTTGACCGGTCCCGTATCCTGCTCACTTCCACGAAGTAGCACCACCCCACCGTCCACACACAACGGGCCCGCCCAAGGGTCCGCCAGGAGGAACCCGCACCACATGTCCGTCCGCATCCGCCTGACCCGCGTCGGCGCCACCAAGCAGCCGACCTACCGGTTCGTCGTGGCCGATTCCCGCAGCGCCCGCGATGGCCGCGCCATCGAGACCATCGGCCACTACAACCCGCGGACCGAGCCGGTTGAGATCGTGGTTGACGCCGAGAAGGCCAAGGACTGGATGTCCAAGGGCGCCCAGCCGTCCGACACCGTCCGTCGCCTCTTCAAGCAGGCCGGCGTCCTGCCCGGCCACAAGTAAGGGCTCAAGATGGCAGCCGCAGAGCTGGTTGAGTACGTCGCGAAGTCCCTGGTGGACGACGTTGACGCCGTGACCGTCGAGACCGTGAACGGCGAGGACGGCACGATCATCGAGCTGCACGTGGCCGAGTCCGACATGGGCAAGGTCATCGGGCGCAACGGCAGCGTCGCCAAGGCGCTCCGCACGCTCCTCAAGGTGACGTCCGCCCGCACGGGCGAGCCGGTCAGCCTCGAGATCGTCTAGGGCGGCCGCATGGCCCCCAAGAAGCCCGCAGGCGGCGCCGGAGCGGCGTCGCCTGTTTCGGCGTCCCCTGCAAGCGC
>CAIYZX010000201.1 GCA_903930745.1 uncultured Chloroflexota bacterium
CGCGGCCGCCGCGCCGCTCAACCACGCGGTCCTGGAGCGCATCGTGTCACCAAGGGGCGCGGGCTCCATCGAGCTGGCGTCGGAGCTTGAGCCCGTTCGCTGGCGCGTGGCCGCGGACTGGGCCGTCCAGGCGGAGCGCCGTCGCGAGGTCCGGGAACCCCTCGCGGACCGGGCGGCCCGCCTCGCCACCGCACCCTGGCCGGGCATCCCGCTGTTCCTGGGGATCAGCCTCGCCGCGTTCCTCGCGGTGATCCTGGTGGGCGGGTGGCTCTCGGCCGCGCTCGCCTCCGCCTGGGGCGCGGCGGTCTCCCCGTTCCTCGCCACCGCCATCCCCACGATCGTCCCCTTCCCCGTGGCCGCCAACGCGGTCCTCTGGGCGCTGGATGGCGGCATGCTGGGGATGCTGTCCGTGGGCATCCCGTACGTCCTCACCTTCTACCTGCTGCTGGCGGCCCTGGAGGACTCCGGGTACCTCACGTCCGCCGCCGTGCTGATGGACCGCATCTTCGGCACGCTGGGCCTCCCCGGCCGCGCGGCGATCCCGCTCCTGGCGGCCGCCGGCTGCAACGTCCCGGCCATCTACGGAACACGCGTCCTGCAGACCCGCCGGGAGCGCCTGCTCGCCGCCTTCCTCGTCACGCTGGTCCCCTGCTCCGCCAGGTCCGCGGTGGTCATCGCGGCCCTCGCGCCGTTCGCCGGCATCGGCGCCGCCGTCGCCGCGTTCGCGGTGGTGGGCGTCGCCACGGTTGCCGCCGGTCTGGGCGCCAACGCCATGATCCCTGGCCGCCAGCCCTCGCTCGTCCTGGAGCTCGCTCCCCTGCGCGCGCCGCTCCCCCGCCACGTCGCCCACAAGGCCTGGTGGCGGTTCCGCGGGTTCGTCACCACGGCCACGCCCATCATGCTGGTGGGCTCGCTGGTCCTTGGCGTCGTGTACGAGACCGGCGCCTGGTCGTCGATCGCCACGGCCATCGGGCCCGGCTTCCAGGCCACCCTGGGTCTCCCGGCCATCGCGGGCGTGGCGCTCGTCTTCGCGTTCCTGCGCAAGGAGCTTGCGCTCCAGCTGCTGCTCGTCTTCGCCACCGTGCAGCTGGGCCACGCGGCGTCGCTGGGCGAGCTGATGACGCCCGGCCAGCTCTTCGTCTACGCGGTGGTGACCAGCGTCTCCATCCCGTGCCTCGCCACCCTCGCCACGCTCAAGGCGGAGCTTGGATCACGTGCCGCGGCGGGCATCTCCGTGGGCACGGTCGCCCTGGCGCTGGGCGTGGGCATGCTGCTCTCGAGGCTCCTGGGCACGGCCTAGACCGGCGCTCAGCGGCGGGGCGAGTCCTCGCCCACCACGGTGGCGCCGGCGCGCTGCCACAGCTCCGCGGCGATGAGCTCCGCCACCGCGGACTCCACCACGCTGCGGACCAGCCGGCTCTCAACGGCGGCCTGCGGGAGCGGGATCCAGACCTCACCCTCGTCCGGGGTGCTGCCACCAACCGCGGGCCGGCCGATGACCACGGCATGGCCACCCCGCGCGCGAATGGTGCGCAGAGCGTCCGGATCGCCATCGGCGCCCGTGTAGAGCATCACCGGGTCACCGGGGAGCACGGTGTAGAGGCCGATGTGCAGCCAGTCACCAGTGTCGAAGGCCTGCGCGGGGATGCGCGGCCCCTCCCGGAACATCAGCGAGGCCTGCTCGCATGCACCGAAATGCGACGCGTCGCCAAGGATGTGCACGTAGCGCGCGCCGTCCAGCACGTCGGCCGCGGGGCCAACCCAGGCGTCGCGCCCGTCGATCAGCTCGCTCAGTGCCGGCACTGCCTGCGCCAGCGCATCGCGGACGTCGTCCAGCTCGCCTTCTGCGACGAGCGCCGTAAGGGCGGCCACGGTGGCGCGGTAGGTCAGCGAGGCGACGCCGCCGCTCTCCAGGACCGCGGCAGCGAGCGGGACAACAGCATCGGAGAGCCGGGCCAGGGGCGAGTCCGCGTGGGCGGTGAGGCCGAGGACGAACGAGATGCCTCGATGGCGCTCCACCGCGTTGAGCACCTCCGGGGTGCGCCCCGACGCGGAGATGGCCACGAGCAGCGTGTCCCGGCCACCCGGTGAGTGGAGCGAGGCGGAGGCAACCTCCGACACGGCGTCCCGGCCACCGGCACGGAGGCGTTCAGCGGCCTCCAGGGCGGCGAAGCGGGAGCTGCCGAGGCCAACGAAGCGCCACGAGGGCCGTGAGAGAGCACCGAGCGGGATGTCGCGGATGGCCACGCGCTGGGCCTGCAGGACGGCGGCGAGCTCGCGCGGTCCCTCAAGGAGGTCGTCGAGGAACTGGTCATCACGGCTGGAGGACCAGCCGGACGCCCTGGACCCGCTCACGCCGGATCCCCGTGGGCGAGCAGCCACCGCATCCCCTCCGCGGGTGCCCACAGCCAGGACGGCAGCACCGTTGCCGCGTACACGAACTCGTACCCCTCCTTCGCCACCTCGAATGCATCGAGCAGGTCAAGGTCAAGTGTGACGCCTGCGCCGGAACTTCGCAGCCCCCCCGCATAGGCCGCCAGGAAGCGTTCCCTCGCGCGCTCGATCCAGGCATCCGTGTCCAGCGCCGGGTGCTCCACGGGACCGCCATTGCGGCGCTCCGCCCGGCGGCGGGCGCTCCTCGCCACGTGATCCAGGGACCGGAGCAGGGACGCCACGTCCCGCAGCGGCGAGTCCGGGCGGCGGCGGTCCTCGATGGGCCGGAGCGGCTCGCCCTCGAAGTCGATGACGCGGTACCCATCCTCGCCCACCAGGATCTGCCCCAGGTGGAGGTCCGCGTGGATGCGCATGACCGTGGGCGCGGTTGCCACGGCCTCGAAGCGCGAGAAGCGGGCGGCGATCTTGGCCGCCTCGTCCTTCAGCCAGGCGCCCAGCTGTGGGTCCGCGGCCATCACCGCCGGGACGGCGAGGGCGAGCTGGCGGTGAGCATCCAGCCGCCACGCCTTGAGCTCATCGTGGGTGGCGGGCCGGGGCGCCATGTCCGGCACATCCGGGGGCGGCGTGGCGAGGGCGGCGTGCAGGCCCGCGAGCATGAGGCCCAGGTCCTCGGCCACCTCCGTGGCCCACTCCAGCGAGACGGTGCCGGGGGCGGCCGCGAGTCCCGCCAGGAACTCCGCGGTGCGCTCGTACGCGTCGTCCGCGTCCGCGATGAAGGCCCCGAGCATGGCGGCCGTGGCGACGCCGCCGTCGCGGGTGACCACCTCCGCCCAGCCACCCAGGCGCGGAACGCCGGTGAAGCCCGCCTCCTCCGAGAGGTACGCGGTGAGCTCGAGATCCGGGTTGAGGCCGGGCTGGAGGCGCCGGTACGCCTTGAGCAGGAGCCGGCCGCCCAGGACGGTCGAGGTGTTGGACTGGTCGCGCCCCAGCGGCACCTCCGGGGAGGCGTCCATGAGCGCAGCGATGGCCGAAGGCTCGAGCAGCGGTTCGAGGTCCGCGCCGTCATCGGCCCCGTCGGCGGCATCGCCGGTGCCGCTGGCACCGAGGGAGCCCCCGCCGCCCATGGCCTCCGCGGCGAACGGATCGTGCAGACCCCGGACCCGTTCGGCATCGGCCTCCTCGTCGTCCGCGTCGTCCGGCCGGTCCCGGAGCGTCCCGTTGGCCGCCGCCGCAACCAGGGCGTCCCACGGATCCTCGGCTTCCACCTCGGCATCGGGCGCCCCGCCCTCCGCCCACGCGTGCCCCAGGCCGGGTGACGCGCGGCAGACCAGCGCGGCCTCCACCTGGGCACCGTTGGCCCCTGCGGTTGGCTCGGACCCGTCACGCGTCATGGCCGGGATCACGCGCCCCTGGGCGATCGCCACGCCCAGCGCGCGCCACGCGCCGTCGCCATCGACCGCTTCCCGGGCACCAGGCCCGTCAGGACCCCCGTCACCTGCGGCGGCATCGGTCACCACCGGCACGAGGTACCGGTCCACCCGCTCACCGCGCTCCCCCGTCCGGACGTCCACCAGCGCGAGGGCGCAGTCAGGGGTCAGGGCGAAGGCGTGCGCAAGGCGCGCAGACGAGGGGACCTCGCCCTTCGCCGCGTACCAGCGACGAGAGGCGAGGTCCTCGAGCGAGATCTGGCGGATGGCGGCCGCGACGGCCGCCCGCGTGAGGGACAGGCTAGATCCCCGTGTTGACCGTGATGTGCTTGATGGAGGTGTAGTCCTCGAGCGCGTACTTGGACCCGTCCTTGCCCCAGCCGGACTCCTTGACGCCGCCGTGCGGGGTCTCCGAGGTCAGCGTGAAGTGGTCGTTGATCCAGACGGTGCCGAACTGGAGCCTCCGCGCGGTCCGCATCGCCTTGGCGAAGGAGCCGGAGAAGACCGAGGACGCCAGGCCGTACTTGACGTCGTTGGCCCAGGCCACCGCCTGGTCCTCGTCCGTGAAGCGCTGGACGGTGACCACCGGGCCGAAGACC
>CAIYZX010000202.1 GCA_903930745.1 uncultured Chloroflexota bacterium
GTGGCGCCGATGCGCGTCACGCCCAGGTTCATCACGTCGATCAGCGCGTCCAGCGTGCGCACGCCGCCCGCGGCCTTGACCGCGACGTGCGGGCTGGTGTTGGCGCGCATCAGGCGCAGGTCGTCATGGGTGGCACCGGACGGCGCGAAGCCCGTGCTCGTCTTCACGAAGTCGCCCCCGGCGGCCTCCGTGATGCGGCAGGCCCGGATCTTCTCCTCGTCCGTGAGGTAGGCGTTCTCGAAGATGACCTTCACGATGGCGCCCGCGGCATGGGCGATCTCCGTGATCACCTTGATGTCGTCGTGGACGTCCTGGTCGCGGCCGCTCTTGAGCGCGCCGATCTGGAGGACCATGTCCAGCTCCGTGGCGCCGGAGCGCAGGGCGTGGACGGCCTCCATCATCTTGACCTCGGTCTCGTGGTTGCCGTGCGGGAAGCCGATGGTGGTCCCCACCTTGACGTCCGTCCCCGCGAGGATGGCGACGGCGCGGCGCACGTCCGCCGGCCGCACGCAGACGGACGCCACGTCATAGCGCGCCGCCAGCTCGCAGCCGGCCTCCACGAAGGCGTCGTCCAGCTCCGGGCGGAGCAGGCTGTGATCGATCGTCTTCGCGATGTCGCGCTCGGTCAGGCTGGCGATCGTGAACACCATCGGCTCCCGAGCCGCGCGTCAGTGGCAGTACGGGCGGAGGACGTCCCGCGCGACCAGGAAGCCCTGCTTGACCTTCTCGTCGGTGCCCTCGAAGCGGCGGTCCTCGTGCTCGATGATGCAGTCGCCCTCGTAGCCCTGCCGGTACAGCTCGCCGTGGACGAGGCCCCAGTCCACGTCACCCAGACCCGGGATGCGCGGGATGCCCCAGCCCATGCCAACCGAGAAGACCCCGCGCTCGTAGAGGGCGTCGCGGTCGATCATCAGGTCCTTGGCCTGGTAGTGGAAGACGTGCTTCCCGAACTCCTTGAGGAACCGCCCGGTGTCGATCATCTGGAGGATGAGATGGGAGGGATCGAAGTTGAGCCCGATCGTCCCCTCCCACTGCTCCAGGATCCGGCGCCACATGCGCGGCGTGGTGGCGATGTTGTGCCCGCCCGGCCACTCGTCGTAGGAGAAGAGCATCGGGCAGTTCTCGAGCGTGATCCGCCGGCCGTGGTCCTGCGCGTACTTCACGATGTCCGGCCAGACGCGGAGGGCCTCCTCCCAGTTCTGGTCCTGGTTCTTCTGCCCATCGCCGCCCATGAAGGTGTTCACGAACGGGATGTCCATCTTCTCGGCGGCGTCGATGACCGCCTTGATGTGCGCGATGACGCCCGCGCGGTGCTCCGGGTCCGGGTGGAGCGGGTTGGGATAGAAGCCGAGACCGGAGATGCCGAGGCCCTTCGACTCGATCTCGGCGCGGATTTCCTGGCCCTGGGCGCGCGAGAGGTTCGCGACGTCGATGTGACTGGTGCCGGCATACCGGCGGGCGTCGCCGCCGCTGCGGGGCCAGCAGGCGATCTCGAGGACCTCGAACCCGGTGGCGGCCGCCCAGTCGGCGACCTCCATCAGGGGCGTCTCCGGGAACGGGGCGGTGAGGAAGCCGAGCTTCATGCGGGGGACTCCTTCTGGACCTTGACCCAGGTGCCGGTGCGGGAGCTCTCGAGGACCGCGTCCCCGATCAGCATCTCCTCGTGCCCGGCGGCGAAGGTGGCATATCTCGGGTGCTCCGAGGGGCGGCCGGCCGCGACGTCCGCGTACACGGCGGTGAAGACCGCGGCGAACGTGTCGGCGAAGCCCTCCACGTGGCCGCCCGGCAGGCGGGCCGCGGCGGCACCTGCGGCGTTCATGAGCCCGGGGTTCCGCAGCAGCTGCTGGTTGGGCTCGTCGCGGTGGCCGATCCAGAGCGCGTCCGGGGACTCGGAGTCCCAGGCGGCGGCCGCGGTGGAACCGTCGATCTCGTACGCGAGGCTGTTCTTGCGCCCGGGGCTCACCTGGCTGATCACCACGGAGCCGCGGGCGCCGCCCGCGAAGCGCAGCAGCAGGGACGCGGCGTCCTCGGTGTGGATCTCGACCGGGACCGTCTCCGCGGCACGATCCGTGGAGAAGGTCTGGACCGGGCCGGCGGGCTTGCGGCGCACGGGGATGAAGGTGGCGAGATCGGCGAAGACCTCCTCCACGTGGAGCCCGGTGAGGAAGGACGTGAGATCCAGCCAGTGGCTCCCGATGTCGCCCACCGCGCGCAGGGCCCCGCCCTGGTCGCCCTCGAGGCGCCAGTTCCAGTCCGTGTCGTGCAGGAGCCAGTCCTGGAAGTACCGGCCCGTGATGTACCGGATCTCGCCGAGACCGCCTGCGGCCACCATGGCGGCCACGTGCTGGTTGAGCGGGTACCAGCGCAGGTTGAAGTTCACGGCGTTGACGAGTCCGGCCGCCGCGGCGAGGGCCACGAGCTCGCCGGACTGGGCGGACGTGAGAGCCAGGGGCTTCTCGCAGACGACGTGCCTGCCTGCCGCGAGGATGGCCTTCGCCTGCGGGTGGTGGAGCTCGTTGGGGCTCGTCACGTGGACGACCGCCACGTCCGGGTCCGCGAGCAGCTCGTCAAGCGATGCGTACGCGCGCGGGATCCCGAGCTCCGCGGCGCGGCGGGCGCCCAGCTCCGGGCTGGACTCCAGGAGGCCCACCAGGCGGACGCCGATGCGACGGAGCGCCTCGATGTGGACCGTGCCGATGAAGCCACTGCCGATGACGGCGGCCCCGATGTCGCTGCGGCGGGTCATGGGCAGAGGCGTCCTTCCAATGACAGAGGCTCGTGTCCGGTCGTTCGGGCACTCCAGTCTACTCAGGGTGCCCCGCAGTCGTGCTCCGCGATCCCCATGGGGCCACGCCTCCGGGCCGGGGTCCGCCGTGAGCCGAATTCGCCTCCACCACCTCCACCCTCCGGGCCACCTGGCGTGTCCGCGGGAGGACGACCAACGGCCCCTGCGACCCGGGCCACGTGGATCGCATGCAGACGTCCGGGCTCGTGGGACGAGTCCTACACGGGCCAGA
>CAIYZX010000203.1 GCA_903930745.1 uncultured Chloroflexota bacterium
CAGGGCGGCTCCACGGACCACGCCGAGTGGATCCCGCTGGCGGATCTGCCCACGATCCCGGCGATGTCGCTGCTGGACTGGGCGCGAGGCGTGGTGGGGAGATAAGCCCAGACATCTCAACTTGCCGATTTCGGCTCAGGCGAGGTCTCAGGCAGGCACGCATACGCGTCCATCGGTTGGCCCGCCAGTGGGCTCGGTTCCGGCGATCGGATCCATTCCGGATCGGGAACAGTGGATCCTGCACGCACGCGCCACTTCACGTTCCGCCTAGACGATCGCATACGATGCGAATGCGGCGTCGGTCCGCTGTCCGACGGGAGGTCGCGCACGATCTCGCCAAAGCCCCCATTCTGGTCGGCTTCACGCCCGCGCTAGATCACGACCCGAACCGGGCTGCCTGCCGCAGGATGGTCAACGACCACTCCGACGGCCTCGGCATGGTCTTAGTTGGCGCTGCCGACAGCCTCTTGTCCCGCGCCGAGGGTGCCGTCGCTGAGCAGGCGCCCCTGGTCCTCGTGATCCGAAGCGAGACTTGGACATACGCCGGGGACATCCCGCCCCCCAAGCACTTGCGACTGCGCCCATGCCGCCACCCCTTAGTGCCGAAGGTCGCCTACCTGGCCTGTCAGTGTGTTCCAGGGTCCTCGACTCGCACGCTGACTCCGTCCTGCCGCCCGAGAACCACGTCCATGGATCGGCCAGACATGCGGAACGCGAGGTACCCGATCGCTGTGCCAATAGTGTTAAGAATGACGTCGTCGATGTCAGCCGTCCGGTACGTGTAGCCCAGCCAAGACGAAATGAGCCACTGCGCCAATTCGACGGCGCAACTCACAAGGGTTCCGGCGATGACCACTCGCCGAGCAGACGTGCCCTTGGTCGCAATCGAGGCCGCGAAGAACCCGAATGGCAGGAACATCACGACGTTCGCGATCAGGACCCGCAGCTGTGGTCCATCGATCCCATCGCGGACGGCTGGGACGATGGTCGCCAAGGGCACGAGGTTGTTGCCCAGGAACTGTGACGATCGCTCGTTCTCGATCAACGCCTGCTGGTATGGCAAGGGAAAGAGCGTGACCGCGCCGACGCCCAAACCCCAGGTGCTGAGCGCAAGGTAGATCAAGAACATTCCGAGACCGACCTTTCGGCGCCTCGCAACGACGGCTGCAGCGAGGGCAAGGAACGGCGCAGCAAGCAGGAGAATTCCGCCACTGATCACAGGTCTGCTCCAGGCTGGCTGGAGGGGGCAGGCCCCCTCCAGCCAGCGGTGTTCGCGGTTCTGCTAGTTCGAGAACATGTGGACGTCACTGCTCTGAACTCTCACGCCGTCGTTTGCCTTCTCGAAGCGGAACCAGTAGTCCCCACTCCCCACGTTCGTCCACCTGCCCGATCCGAATCCGTCACGCCGCACCAACACCGAACCGATGAAGTCGTCGTTGCAGATGAACAGCACGCAGCTGTGGCGGTAGAGCTTGATCGTATAGGTCTTGATGTTGGCGCCCGGAGCACTCGAGACCGAGTTGAGTTCGATGTTCATGTTGCTGTGGTCGTAGGACCGGACCGCCCCATTGAGAGCAACGGTGAAGTCAACCGTCGACCAGTAACTACTGGCCAGAGCCATTCCAGGCAGTACCACACGAAGCATGCTCGCCGCCACGAGAGCCGCCCGAAGACGCTCGAACCTTGTCCAATCACGCAATCCCGTTCCCTCCATTCGCCGGCTCTCGGTAAGCCACGTCGTTAAATACAGTACCAAAGTGCTACCAGTTAGTACATCGTTCGTACACGCGAGGACGCTCGGGGAGCCATCTCTTCTCGCGAGGAAATCGACCGTAGACCTCTATACCCCTGCATTGTTGCCCCGGTCACTGCTGTATGCAGTCAACGGTCCGGCGCGGATAAGCGGCACATAAGCGGCGCGCGTTACCCTCTGGCCCATGCCCGACATGCCGCCGATGCCCGCCTGGGAGCGCCGCTTCCGCTCGCCCATCCTTTCCTTCCCCGCCTGGTCCGCGGATGACCCGGACCGGCTGGTGATCGCCTCCACGGAGAGCGGCTCGTACCAGCTCCACGCGTGGGACCGCCGCACCGGCGAGCGGCGCCAGGTCACGCATGACCCGGTGGGCGTGCTGTCCGGCGTGCCGTCCCTCGATGGGACCGGCGTCATCTGGTTCCACGACGCCACGGGTGCCGAGACGGGCCGGTACGTGACCGCGCCGTTCGCGGAGGCCGTCGCGCCGGAGCCCCTGCTGGGCGGTGAGCCGGAGGGCTGGTCCGAAGGGCTGGCGCAGGGCCGCCGCCACACCGTGGTGGCCACGGCCACGAACGACCGGTACTCGGTCTGGGTGTCTGACAACGGGGCGGAGGTCCGCCTGCTGCACGAGCACGAGCAGCCGCTGGCGCTCATCGGGGCGGAGGGCGCTGGCGCCCGGTCCGGCCGAAGCGCGCTGTCCGCGGACGAGCGGCTGGTGGCGCTGCAGGTGATGGAGGACGGGGACGTGCTGCACGCCTCGGTCCGGTCCATGGACGTCGTCACGGGCGAGTCCCTGGCGGAGCTCAAGGACGAGGGCCTGGAGGTGGAGGGCTTCGGCTTCTCCCCGGTCCCGGGCGATGACCGCGTGACGGTGAGCCTGGAGCGGACCGGCGAGCACCGGCCGGCCATCTGGAACGCCCGCACGGGCGAGCTCGTGGTGCTGGACGTGGCGCTCACGGGCGAGGTGGAGCCCGTGGCGTGGTGGCCGGACGCATCGGCGATCCTGCTTCTCCAGCTGGAGGCCGGGCGGCACCGGCTGCACCGCTACGAGCTGGCGTCGGGCGCCATCAAGACGCTGGACACCATCAACGGGTCCATCACCGGCGCCGCGGTCCGCCCGGACGGCGAGGTCTGGTATCGCGCCCACAACGGCGAGCACCCGGCACGGCTGCTCCGCGTTGGCTCCACGGAGCCCCTGCTGGAGCCGGACGGCCCGCGCGCACCGCAGGGTCACGCAATGGAGACCTGGTGGTTCACGAACCCGCACGGGCAGCGGGTCCACGGCTTCCTGCTCCACCCGGTGGACGCGGGCGACGGCCCCCTGCCGGTGATGCTCCGCGTCCACGGCGGCCCGCACTCGCTGGACATGGACCGCTGGGCGCCGGATGTGGCCGCGCACGTGGACGCGGGCTTCCTCGTGGCGATGGTCAACTACCGCGGCTCCACGGGCTTCGGCCAGGCATGGCGGGACGAGCTCACGGGCAACGTGGGCTTCCTTGAGCTCGAAGACATCCTCGCAGGCCTGGATGACCTGGTGACGCGCGGCCTCGCGGATCCCTCGCGCGTCGTGCTGGCCGGCTGGTCCTGGGGCGGCTACGTCACGCTCCTTGGCGCGGGCCGGCACCCGGACCGGTTCGCCAGCCTGATCGCCGGCGTCCCGGTGGCGGACTACGTGGCGGCGTACGAGGACGAGGCCCCGGGCCTCCAGGCGCTGGACAGGGCGCTCTTCTCCGGTACCCCGGAGACCGTGCCGGACCTGTACCGGGAGCGGAACCCCATCACGTACGTGGATGCGGTGGCGGCGCCCCTGCTGATCCTCGCGGGCGTCAACGACAGCCGCTGCCCCATCCGCCAGGTGTGGAACTACGTGGGCCGCCTGCGCGAGCGGGGCGTGGAGCCCCGCGTGTACACGTACAACACGGGCCACGCCTCCTTCGACATCGACGAGCGCGTCCGCCAGACCGCCATCGTGCTGGACTTCCTGGCCGCCACGGTGCCGGGTGCCCGTCGCCTGGACGGCTTGGACGCTCACCTGTCGTGACGGAGTCCGCTGCCGCGCGTCGGCAGCCGTCGTCTGGCCAGCTCACGGTCACTGAGCGAGCCATGACGGTCATGGACCCGCTCTACGTGGACACCTGGCTCACGCAGCCGGTGTCGTCCCTCGACGGCGATCGGCCCGTGGACCGAATCGCGTCAGGCGATGCAGGGTCCGTGCTGCGTGTCCTCGCCCGGCTGGAGAACGACACGTTTCTGTAGGCCAGCCCTGCGGCGGGACCGGCCCCTGGGCTACCTGCCCGCGCGGTTGCGCGGCTTCGGCGGCAGCTTCGTCTCGCCCTTGACCAGGAAGTGCGTGAACCAGTCGTGGACGGCCACCAGGTTCTCCGCGCGCCGGAACGGCGTGCCGGACCGGGTGAGCTCGTGGCTCTCCGAGGGCACCCGCATGAAGCGCACCGGGCGACGCTGTGACCGCAGCACGGTGAACAGCATCTCCGCCTGACCGATGGTGCAGCGCAGGTCCTCCTCTGCGTGCTGGATCAGCAGCGGCGTTCGGATGTTCGTGGCCCGGGAGATCGGCGAGATCGCGTAGAAGTAGTCCGCGTCCTCCCAGGGCAGGCGGCCGAACTCCTGACGACACCACTCCGCCGACGAGATGTCGCCGGTGAGGAAGAGCAGCCGCATGTCCACCACGGAGCGGGCGGTGAACGCCGCCTTGAAGCGGTCCGTGCTGCCCACGATCCAGTTGGTGAGGTAGCCACCGTACGAGCCGCCGGTGACGCCCAGGCGGTCCGGGTCCGCGAGGCCGTCCGCGATCGCCGCATCGACGCCCGCGAGGACGTCCGCCATCGGCCCGTCGCCCCAGTCGCAGAGGTTGGCGCGATTGAACGCCTCGCCGTACCCCTCGGAGCCACGCGGGTTGGACGCCAGGACGGAGATGCCGGCGCCGGCGAGGATCTGCCACTCCAGGATCGGCGCCCAGCCGTACAGCGTGTGCGGGCCACCGTGGATCTGGAGGACCATCGGCCGGGTCCCCTCGCCCGCGGGGTAGAGCCAGCCCTGGATCTCGCGGCCGTCGCTCTGCCAGCGGCGCTCCACCGGCATGACCCAGGCGATCTCCGCGGCCAGCGCGTCGTTGAGGTGCGTGATGCGGTGGACCTTGTGCGAGGCGCCCTCCTCGTCCACCTTGAACGTGATGATCTCGGGCATCTCCGTGGGCGCGGAGCGGACCACCGCCACCACGTCCTTGTGCCCCTTGCCGGCCTTGCCGCCCGCGGGCACCGCCGTCCAGCCGGCCAGGTAGTGCCGGTCGTTGGTCAGGCGAACCGGCGTGCCACCGGCCAGCGCCACGCTCCAGAGCTCGTACGAGCCCTCGATGGGCGCCGTGAACAGCACGCGCTTCCCGTCGCCGGTGACGACGCAGCCGCCCTCCGCGCCGATCGCGATGTCGCTGTTCATGCCCGCCCAGGGCATCAGGTCGCTGTCCGCCAGCAGGTCACGCCCGCCACCACGGCCCGCCTCGGAGCCGTCCGCCGCGAAGACCCAGAGGCTGGTCCGGTACGCGGCGCGCGGGAAGCGGTCGCCGAAGACCACGAGGTGCCGGCCGTCACGCGTCCAGGTTGGGGTGCCAAAGACCGCATCCTTGCCCGCGACGACGGTGGTGATGGCGCCCGAGGCCACGTCCACCACGAAGACGCCGGAACGGAACGTGAGATCCGGGTTGGTGTCGCGGTTCGCAGCGAACGCGATGCGCGTGCCGTCCGGCGACCAGGCGGGCGCCGCCTCGCCACCGGGCTTCGCGACCAGCTCGCGGGCCTCGCCCGTGGCCACGTCCACCACCCAGAGATGGGCCTCCTGGTCGTCCACGAAGCCCGCGCCGTTGAACTGGTAGCCCAGGTGGTCGATGTAGCGGAAATCGGACAGGGGTGCGGCGCCCGGCTTGGGGTCCTCGGGGCGGTTGCGCCGCTTGCGGTCCTCCTTGATCGTGGCGCCCAGCGACGACGTCAGGATCGCCAGCTTCGAGCCGTCCGGCGACCACTCGAACGCATCCACGCCCCGCGGCAGGTCCGTGAGCCGGCGCGCCTCGCCACCGCCCAGCGGCAGCAGGTGGACCTGCGCCACGTCATGGCGGTCCTTCGCGTCCTTGGGCCGGTCCGGCTCCTCCTCCACCGCGACGCGCCGGTCCGAGATGAACGCCAGCGTCCGGCCGTCCGGGCTGAACCGCGGCGAGCGGTCCGTGCGGGCGCCCAGCGTGACCTGGCGCGCGTCCGCGGAACCGTTCGCGGGCCCCATCCAGATGGCGTGGCGATACCCGTCCTTGCCGGGCGACGAACGCCGAACCGTGAACGCGACGGTCTCGCCGTCCGGCGAGAGCGCGGGCTCGAAGGGAACGGCGAGGCGGTAGACGTCGTCCGGCTGGGCAGGTCGTGCCACGAGATCCTCCTGGCGCCGGGTGACGACGGCGCGATGCCCGGATCACGGGGCGCCGCACGCTCGTGCGGGCGGGATCAGGGCGTGCGGCCAGTCTACTCCGGGGCAGATGACGGACTGGCGCGCCCGGCGGCTACCATCCGGGGCGATGACCCACGATCAGCAGCTCGCCTTCGACATCGAGACCGCGCTCCCGCGCCCGGGCGACGTCTCGCCGATGCTGCCCGTGCCCGCCGATGCGCCCTTCGACGACCCGGACGTGGTCTTCGGGCCCTGCTGGGGAGGGCGGCGCGCGCTCGTGTTCGTGGAGGCCCTCTCGAATGGCGAGCCTGGCCCGCCACGGATCGTTGATGCGGACGGCGTGGACGTTGAGCTGACGCTGCCGGAGCTGCGCGAGCTCCCGCGGGCGCTTGGCGCACGGTCCGTGGTGCTCGATGGCGAGCTGGTCGTGGTGACGGCGTCCGGCCGGGCCGATGCGGCGGCACTGGAGACGCGTCTGTCCGGCGGGTTTGGACGGGCGGTCTCGTTCATCGCCTTCGACCTCCTGTACATGGACGGGCGCCGACTGCTCCATCGCCCGCTCAGCGCCCGCCTGGAAGCGTTGGACCGCATCGCGGTGTCGAACCACGGGCTGGTCCTGGCGCCCCGCGTCAGCGGCGACGGCCGAGCCCTCCACGCGGCGGTCACACAGCAGGGCATCGCGGGCGTCCTCGCGCGCCAGTGGTCCTCGCCCTACCTGCCCGGCGTTCGCAGCTCGCTCTGGCGGCTGATCCCGGCG
>CAIYZX010000204.1 GCA_903930745.1 uncultured Chloroflexota bacterium
GGCGTCAGGTCGTGGGCCGCGTACAGGTCCGGCACGGACCCGGACTGGCCGAACGCGTCCACGCCGATGGGCACGCACGGAACCCCCAGCGCCGAGCCCAGCCAGGCCATCGCGTGGGACGACGCGTCGTGGACCGTCACGATGGGGGCGTGCTCCCGGAATGCCCCGCGCAGGACGCCGGGCATCGCGGGGATGCCGTTATGGGCCAGCGCCCCGCGCACGGACGCGCGCCACGCGACGTAGAGCCGGTCCATGGACGTCACGTCCACCACGTGCGCACACACCTCCTCGTCCGCGAGCATGCGCGCGGCCTCCAGCACCTCCGGCATCACCGCACCGGACGCCGCGAGGTGGACCACCGGCGCCCCGGCGGGAGCGCCAGGCGATCCGTCCACCAGCCGGTACGCGCCGCCCAGCACGCCCCGCCGCAGCACGGCGTCACCCAGGCGGGCGCGAGCAGCCTCGAAGGGTGCCTGGTCGATGGGCCGCGTGGTCAGGCGGAAGTAGAAGGCACCGTCCGGGCGCCCGTGCCGGTCCGGCACGTCGGTGGCTATCCGCCCCAGCGCGTCGCACAGCAGCCAGTCCAGCGCCCCGGCGTACGCGGGCTCCATCAGCACCACGCCGGGCAGCTCAAGACCCACGGACGCCGTGATCGTGGACTGGTGCGCGCCACCCTCCGGTGCCAGCGTCACGCCGGACGGCGTGCCCGCCACCACGAATCGCGCGCCCGAGTACGCGGCATAGATCAGCGCGTCCAGGCCGCGCAGCACGAACGGGTCGTACACCGTGCCCACGGGCAGCAGCCCCTGCCCGGAGAGGTCCCAGGAGAGCCCCAGCTGCCCCAGCAGCAGGAACAGGTTCATCTCGCTGATGCCGAGCTCGATGTGCTGTCCGGACGGCCCCTCCGCCCAGCGCAGGACACCGTCCTCCTGCCAGACCCGCCGCTCGGACGGCGAGAAGACGCCGGCCTTGTTGATGAACCCGGCGAGGTTCGTGGAGGTGGCCACGTCCGGTGCCGTGCTCACGAGATACGGCGCCACGTCGGGGTTCCGTGCCAGGTCCACCATCACCTGGCCGAAGGCCTCCTGCGTGGAGGCGGGCCGCGTTGGCCGGACGCCAACGGACTCGGGCACCGAGACGCCCAGGGCGCCGGCGGGCGCAGGCGCGGCGAGAACCGCACGCCGGCGCGCGGCGAGCCGTCCGGCGGCCGAGGCGGGGTCGAACGGGTCGAGCTCCGTGGCGGCGGTGAGCCCAACGCGCGCCCGCAGCTCGTCCACCTGTGCCGGCGTGAGCAGCGCGGAGTGGTTCCGCGGCCGCCCGGCGATGGGCAGCCCGTAGCCCTTGATCGTGTACGCGAACAGCACGGACGGCCGGTCCGTGACGGCATCGCACGCAGCCAGTGCGTCCAGCACGGCCCCGATGTCGTGCCCGCCGAGATCCGTGACCAGCGCCGCCACCTCGGCATCGGAGAGGCCGGCCGTCAACGCGACCACCGCATCCGGCGCCCCCTCGAGGAATCGCTCGCGCGCCGCCCCCGGCTCCAGCGAGAAGAGCGACTGGTACTGCTCGTTGGACATCTCGTCGATCCAGGAGCGCAGCGCCTCGCCGCCCGGCGCCGCGAACGCCGCCTGCAGCCGCCGCCCGTACTTGAGCTCCACCACGTGCCAGCCGGCCGCCTCGAACTGCGCGGCCCACTGCAGGATCCGCACGCCGGGGATCACCCGGTCCAGCGACTGGCGGTTGAAGTCCACGATCCAGGTGACGTTGCCCAGGCCGTCCGTTGACGGATCGGCCACCGCCTCCCAGATGTTCCCCTCGTCCAGCTCCGCATCGCCCATGATCGAGATGAAGCGCGAGGCCGGCCGTGCGCCGAAGTGCGCGTCCACGTACCGCCGGGTGGCGGCGGCGAAGAGGGGAGCGGCGGCACCCAGGCCCACGGAGCCCGTGGAGAAGTCCACGCGGTCCGGGTCCTTGGTGCGGCTGGGATACGACTGGAGCCCGCCCGCCTCGCGCAGCCGCGTGAGGTAGGAGGCGTCCAGCCCGCCCAGCAGGTAGTTGATGGCGTGGAGGACCGGCGAGGCGTGGGGCTTGACGCTGACCCGGTCCGCGCCGCGCAGGTGCGCGAACCAGAGCGCGGTCATCACGCCCACGAGGCTGGCGGACGAGGCCTGGTGGCCGCCCACCTTGACGCCATCCCCCGTCACGCGATCGTGGTTGGCCGCATCGACCATCCGCACGGCCAGCCACAGCACCCGCTGTGCGATCTCGTCCAGCAGCGCGAGATCCGCTGCCTCGTCCGTCACGCGAGCGTCGCCCCCTAGCCGTTGGTGAACAGCGACGCGTACCCGTTGATGGCGGGCTGCCCGCCCAGGTGCGCGTACAGGACGTTGGAGTCCGGGCCGATCTCGCCGCGGCGCACGAGGTCGATCAGCCCGGCCATGGACTTCCCCTCGTAGACCGGGTCCGTGATCATCCCCTCCAGGCGGGCCACGAGACGCATCGCGTCCAGCGTGGCCTCGTCCGCCAGGCCGTAGACGCCGCCGTGGTAGCGGTCGTCCAGGATGATCTCGTCCTCGCGGAGCTCGCGGTCAAGACCGATCATCCCGGCCGTCCGGTTCGCGATCCGCGTGATCTGCTCGCGTGTCTCCGGCACGGTGGCGGACGCGTCGATGCCGATGACCCTGCGCTTCCGGCCGCCTGCATCCTCGAGGACCGCGAAGCCCGCGATCATCCCGGCCTGCGTGGAGCCGGTGACGGAGCAGACGATGATCGTGTCGAAGAAGACGCCCAGCTCGCGCTCCTGCTCGGCCACCTCGAAGGCCCAGCCGGCGAAGCCGTGGCCGCCCAGCGGATGGTCGGACGCGCCGGCGGGGATGGGGTAGGGCTTGCCGCCCGAGGCCTCCACGTCGGCGAGGGCCTGCTTCCAGGAGTCGCGGATGCCGATGGAGAAGCCCGCCGGGTTGAGGCGCACGTCCGCGCCCATGAGACGGCTCATCAGGATGTTGCCAACGCGGTCATAGGTGACGTCCGGCCACTCCACCCAGTGCTCCTGCACCAGGACGCACTTGAGGCCCGCGTGCGCCGCGGTGGCCGCCACCTGGCGGGTGTGGTTGCTCTGGACGCCGCCGATGGAGACGAGCGTGTCGCAGCCCTGTGCCAGCGCATCGGCCAGGAGGTACTCCAGCTTGCGGACCTTGTTGCCGCCGAAGGCGAGGCCGGAGTTCACGTCCTCGCGCTTGGCCCAGATCTGCGCACCGCCCAGGTGCTTCGTCAGGCGGTCAAGGCGCTGGATGGGCGAGGGGCCGAAGCGGAGGTTCTCGCGCGGGTAGTCGGCAAGGGTGGGCATGGGGGCTGCGGGGCTCCAGGCTGTGATGCGGGTGCGTGGGACGGTGGCGCGAGTGTACGGCCTCCCAGGACCGGCGCCGCCCGGCGCACGCTCCCGCGGGATGCGCGACAATCGCCGTCGCAACCCAAGCGAGCGCCTGTCGTGGGGCGCCCACCCGGAGGATCTGACGCAGTGGCCAAGGTGACGATGCCCCAGCTCGGCGAGTCTGTCGCTGAAGGGACGATCGGACGCTGGCTGAAGCAGCCGGGCGACGCGGTCGCCCTGTACGAGCCGCTGCTGGAGGTCATCACGGACAAGGTGAACGCCGAGGTTCCCTCGCCGTTCGCCGGCACCCTGCGCGCCATCCTCGCCGCCGAGGGGGCCGTGGTCCCCAACGGCACGGAGATCGCGGACATCGACACCGGCGATGGCGTCCCGGCCGGGACCCCGGTCCCGGTTGCCGCCCCCGTCACTGCTGAGGATCCGGCCCCGGCTGCTGCGCCCGCTGTCGCCGCAGCGGCTCCCGCCCCTGCCACCCCCGCCCCTGCCGCGCCGGCCACACCCGCCGCGAGCGAGCCCGCGGACGCCCCCGCCATCCACGATCCCAACGCCCGGATGACCCCGGCCGTCCGCCGGCTCCTCCGCGAGCACGGCCTTGAAGCCGCCCAGGTCGCGGGCACCGGCGGTGGTGGCCGCATCACCCGCGATGACGTCCTCGCCGCCGTGGCGGCGGCCGAGAGCGGCGCCGCCGTCCCCGCAGCGGCCCCTGCCGCCTCCGTCCCCGTGGCGCCCGCCGCCCCGTCCCGGCCCGCCCCCGCGGTG
Source organism: uncultured Chloroflexota bacterium (assembly GCA_903930745.1). Lineage (GTDB taxonomy): Bacteria > Chloroflexota > Limnocylindria > Limnocylindrales > CSP1-4 > CAIXZV01. The sequence continues at coordinate 4,148 of CAIYZX010000204.1, forward strand.
GCCCCGGCGGGCGCCGGCATCGCCTTCCCGGCCGGCGCGGACGAGGTCCTCGTCCCCATGAGCAAGATGCGCCAGGGGATCGCGGCCCAGATGACCCGCGCCCTGGCGGCGCCGCACGCGTACATCCAGATGGAGATCGACGCCACGCGGCTCGTCGCCCTGCGCGAGCGCGCCAAGCGCGCCTACCAGGAGAAGGAGGGCATCTCGCTCTCCTTCGTCCCCTTCGTGGTCAAGGCGTCCACGGAGGCGCTCAAGCGCAACCCCACGTTCAACGCCCACTGGACCGAGCAGGGCCTCCTGGCCAAGCGCCACGTCAACATCGGCGTGGCGGTGGCGATGGGCGACGGCCTCATCGTCCCGGTCATCCGTGACGCGGACGCGATGAGCATCCACGGCCTCAACCGGGCCATCGCGGACGTCGCGAACCGGGCTCGGGCGAACAGGCTCCGACTCGACGACTTCGGCGGCAGCACCTTCACCGTGGACAACACCGGGTATCTCGGGACCAACCTCGTGATGCCCATCCTGAACGTCCCGGAGGTGGGCATCGTGACCATGGACGCGATCACCAAGCGCGCCGTCGTGGTCTCCACGCCGGACGGCGACGTGATCGCGATCCGCCCGGTGATGAACATGGTGCTGGGCATCGACCATCGTGCCAACGACGGCGCCGCAGGCGCCGCGCTCCTGCGGGACATCAAGGCCTGGCTCGAGGGCGTTGGCCCCGAGACCTCCCTCTACTAGGCGCGCAGGCGCGCAGGCAGGCGACCCGATCATGGCCAGGGAGCTACCCGTCCTCACGCCCAGCGGCACCCCGCACCCCGCTGACGGTGGCGGCGTGGGCGTTCCACCGCCCGCTCCCGGCCGCCGTCACCCGGACTGGATCCGCGCGCGGATGCCCAGCGGCGAGGTTTTCCAGGACCTCCGGCGGACGCTGTCGGGCCTGAACCTCAACACCGTCTGCGCGGAGGCCATCTGCCCCAACCTTGGCGAGTGCTGGGACCAGCGCACCGCCACGGTGATGATCCTGGGCGACACCTGCACGCGCGCCTGCGGTTTCTGCAACATCAAGACCGGCCGCCCGTCCTGGTTTGACCCGGACGAGCCGCGCCGCGTTGCCGAGGCGGTGGCCTACATGAACCTGGACCACGTGGTGGTCACCTCCGTGGCCCGCGACGACCTCGCTGACGGTGGCGCATCGGTCTTCGCGGACACCATCCGCGAGATCCGCCGGCGCAGCCCCGGCATGGGCGTGGAGGTCCTGATCCCGGACTTCAACGGCGAGGAGGCCCCGCTGCGCGCCGTGATGGACGCCGGACCGGACATCCTCAACCACAACCTGGAGACCGTGAAGCGCCTCCAGGGCCCGGTGCGCAAGCGCGCGCGCTGGGACCGCACACTCGGCGTGCTGGAGCGCGCCAAGGTGTACGCGCGGGAGTACGGCCACGCCGTTCACACCAAGTCCAGCCTCATGGTGGGCCTCGGTGAGACGCGCGACGAGATGACCGAGTGCTTCGAGGCGCTGCGTGCCGTGGACTGCGACATTCTCACGATCGGCCAGTACCTGCGTCCCTCCCAGGACCACCTCCCGGTGGAGCGCTACTGGCACCCGGACGAGTTCGCCGAGATGCGCGAGGCTGCGCTCGCCATGGGCTTCCGGCACGTGGAGTCCGCGCCGCTGGTGCGCTCCTCGTACCACGCTCGTGACCAGGTTCCCGGCGCTGCGGCCCGGGCCCGGGAGCGCGCGGCCCGTCGCGCAACCGTGGCCGCGGACGGCCGGGTCGTCCCCGGAGCCTGAGCCCGCGCCGCAGGGCGATCATCCTGCGCCTGACGTAAGGGGCACCCCCCGCGGACGTGCCCCCGGGAATGGGTCTCGCCGACGCGTGTGAACGAGGCACAATGGCGACGACCGGGGCCCGCAGCGGCGCCGTGCCCGGCGCCTATGGAGACCCGTGTTCCAGTCCGAGCGCATCCGGATCGTGGCGTGGGTGGTCTCCTACCTCGCCTTCGCGTTCGGGGTCGTGCTGCTCCAGCCCCAGGACGGGCCGGCACCGTGGTATCCGCCCGTGGCAATCGGCATCGGCATGCTGATGCGGGCCGGGGTCCGGTGGTGGCCGCTGATCTTGGTCATGGAGATCCCCATCTCCACCGTCCAGTACCACACGACGCCGCTTGCCGGCCTGCTCGTCGCGACCGCGACCACCGTGGAAGCCGTGGCGGGCTGGTGGCTGCTCCGCCGTCTCCGGCTGACCTTCGACACCGCGCAGGACGCGCTGCTCCTTGGGCTTGTCTCGGCCGTGACCGCGCTCACCGGTGCGGTCCTCGGGACGCTGCTCGTCCTGCCGCTGGGATCGGCGGAGGACCAGCTTGGCCAGCTCCTGGCGTGGTTCACGGGGGACGTCATCGCCCTCGCGACCCTGCTGCCGCTGATCCTCTTCGTCATCGACCGCGACAACGTGCCGATCGAGATCCCGTCGTCCACCCGGGGCCGTGCTGAGGTCCTGCTGATCGCACTCACCGGCGCCGTGCTGGTCGTGGCCTCGTTCGCCCTGAGCGACATCACGCCCACGCCCATTCGCGGCGCGATGCGCTATGCCTGGATCATCCCGGTCCTCTGGGCCGCCATCCGGTACGAGCGCTTCGCAACGGCGGCCGTGGTGGCGGTGATGGCAGCGGTTGGCTTCCTCGTGATCGCCGTGGATCCGGCCTCCGCCCAGGACTGGGGCACGCTGTCGCTCCAGCTGATCAGCGTTGGGCTGAGCCTTCTTGGTCTTGCGGTCGCGGCCACGCTTGCCGGCAGGCGCGAGGCCACGGAACGGATGGAGCGGGCGATGGCCGCACTCGCCGAGAGTGAGCAGCGCTATGCCAGGGTCTTCGCGGCCAGCCCGGCCATCCAGTGGCTTGTGGATCCGGCGACGGCGCAGATCATCGACGCAAACGACGCCGCCGCGCGCTTCTACGGGTACACGCGTGCCCAGCTGCAGGACATGCGCGTCTCGGACATCGTCGCGTCGGGTAGTCCGGAGCTCGTGCTCGCGACGATGGCGGAGAACGCGAAGGCCCCCGCGGACCTGCTCGTTCGGCATCGAATCGCGGCCGGCGACACGCGGCTCATGGAGGTCCACACCGGCCCCATCGTCCTGGGAGCCCGGACGCTGTTGCACTCCATCCTGCGGGATGCCACGGCGGAGGTGGAGGCGCGCGTGGAGATCGCCCGGCTTGCCGCAGCCGTGGAGGGATCCGCCGAGGCCGTCGTGACGACGGACCTCGGCGGCCTCGTGACCGGCTGGAACCCCGCCGCTGAAGCCCTGTACGGGTACCCGCGCGACCGGGCAATGGGCCGTCCGGTGGAGGAGCTGCTGGGGCCGCTGGAGACGCCGGCCCAGGAAGTTGTGGCACTGGTCACGGGCGGAGGCTCCGTCCGCTTCGGCCAGGTGGTCCGGCGTGCCGCCGGTGGTGCGGACGTGCCGGTGGACCTCACGATCTCGCCGATCATCGAAGGCGGCGTGGTGGTGGGCATCAGCCGCATCTCCCACGACCTGACCGGGGCGCTTGCCGAGGAGGAGCGCCTTCGCAGGAGCGAGGCGCTGCTCGCGGATGCGGCCGAGATTGGCCGCATGGGCTCCTGGGAGGTGGACCTGGAGAGCCACGAGGCAACCTGGTCTGACGAGCTGTACCGGATCACGGGCGTTGAGTCGGCCACGCCGGTCACCGGGGCGTCGCTGCGCGAGCTCGTCCACCCCGAAGACCGCGCCCGGGTCCTGCCGGCATTCGACCTCGATGAGACCGGCGATGCGCCCCTGGCGTTCCGGATCGTCCGGCCTGGTGGCCCTGTCCGGCACGTCGTGGCCTCCTGGCGGCGCATCGCGGGCTCCAGTGGCGGTCCCGGCCGGCGTGTGGGAGTCGTGCGCGACGCGACGGAGGAGCGGGCGCTCGAGGACCAGCTCCGGCAGGCGCAGCGTCTTGAGTCCATCGGGATGCTCGCGGGAGGCGTGGCCCACGACTTCAACAACATCCTCACGGCGATCGCCGGCTTCACAGACCTCGCCCGCTACGCCTCGGCGGCCGGCGAGAGCGCCGATGCCGATCTCGAGCAGGTGCAGCTCGCGGTGACGCGAGCACGCTCGCTCACGTCGCAGCTGCTCACGTTCGGCAGGCGCGCACTCGTTCGCCCCAGGCCCACGGACGTGGCGGCAACGGTCAGCTCCCTCGTGCCCATGCTGCGCCGTCTCCTCGGCGAGCGTGTCGCCATCCTGACAGAGCTCGTGGATGGAGCCGTCACGATCATCGACCCCGGCCAGCTGGACCAGGTCCTGGTCAACCTCGCCGTGAACGCCCGGGACGCCATGCCCAACGGAGGCAACCTGCGGATCGCCGTTGACGTCACGCAGGCCATGATCCGGCTCGAGGTGGAGGACGAGGGGGACGGCATCCCGCCTGAACTGATGGACCAGATCTTCCTGCCGTTCTTCACGACGAAGGAGCGCGGCCAGGGCACCGGCCTTGGGCTTGCCACGGTCCTCGGCATCGTGTCGCAGGCCGGCGGCCGCATCGACGTCTCATCCCGCGTGGGCGAGGGCACGGTGTTCCGCGTGGCGCTGCCCCGGGCGAGCGTCGACTCCGCGCCCGGGGTTCGGCACCAGTCGCAGCCTGCGGCCTCCGGGCGGGGGACCATCCTGTTCGTGGAGGACGAGGACCTGGTCCGGCGTATGGGCCAGCGGGTCCTGCAGCACGCCGGCTTCACGGTGCTCGTGGCGGCGAATGTCCCGGACGCGCTCACCATCGCCGATCGGGGCCGGCCTGATCTCCTGGCTGCGGACATCGTCCTCCCCGGCGTGGGGGACGGCGTCACGCTGGCCGAGGAGCTGCGCGAGCGCTGGCCGGATCTCCCGGTGCTGCTGATGACCGGCTACACGGAGCGCGTGCCGCCGGACTGGGCGGTGCTGCTTGTGAAGCCGTATGACGTGACGGACCTTGCGCTCACGGCAAAGCGGATGATCGAGGAGGCTGCGACGAGGGCCGCAGGGGAGGGTCTCGAGCCATAGGTCGCCCGTGGCCCTGCCGCCGCCGGACGGGTGTCCCGCTGCACGGTCGTGGGGCTATCCTTCCCCGATGGCCGCCACCCTCTCCCGCAAGGTCCCCCTCGCCGAGCTCCACTGCCACCTGGGCTCCGCCGTCGCCCCGTCCGTCATGTGGTCCATCGCCCATGCGCAGGGGATCAAGCTGCCCACGCGCGACTACTGGGAGTTCCGGGACCTCATCACGGTCCACCCTCGGCGCCCCAAGAGCTTCGACGGGTACCTCGCGCTCTTCCACTGGACGGAGCTGATCCAGTCCAGCCCCATCGCCGTGGAGCGGGCGGTCTACGAGGTGGTGGGCGGCGCGTACCGCAAGAACAACATCACCACGATGGAGCTCCGCTTCAACCCGATGAAGCGGAACCGGGGCGGCGAGCAGGACCTGGACCACATCATCGCGGCCGCGGTGCGCGGGATGGACCGGGCCACGCTCGAGTACCCGGTGAAGCCCGGGCTCATCTTCTGCCTGGACCGCGCGTTCCCGTTCGCACTCAACGAGATCATCGCGGAGAAGGCCATCGCCTGGCGTGATCGGGGCGTGGTGGGCATCGACATCGCGGGTCCCGAGTCCGCCACCTTCAACGTCGCGGACTACCGCCGCCTGTTCCGGCGCGCACGCCAGCACGGCCTGGGCATCACCGTCCACACGGGCGAGTCCGGCCCGGCGGAGGAGGTGGCCCGCGTCATCGAGCTGCTGGAGCCGGACCGCATCGGCCACGGCGTCAAGGCGGCCTACGACCCGCGCGCGATGGCGATGCTCCGCGAGCGGGGGATCGTCCTGGAGATCTGCCCCACGTCCAACATCAACACCGCGGTGGTGACCGGGTGGGAGGAGCTGCGCTGGATCCTGGACCAGTTCCGGCGCAACGGCGTCCGCTACACGATCGCCACGGACGGCCCGGAGATGCTCAAGACGTACATCCGCGACGAGCTGGCCACGCTGGGCCGGCTGGGGATCCTCTCCCTCGACGAGCAGCAGCAGATCGCGGCGACGTCGCTGGCCGCGTCGTTCGTGCCGAACGTCTCGGATGTGCCGCTGCCGTCCCGCCAGCCGGCGTCACGCCAGGCCGTGGAGCGCGAGGAGCTCTGAGGCTCCCCGGGCTTCGGCCCCCTCCGCTCGCTAGGGGTTGACCTCCACGAGGCGGACCATCAGGCGGTGGGAGCTGTTGGCGCCCACGCAGGTCTGCAGGGTCATCGACGAGACCGGCTGCGGGTCCCAGGCCCAGTGCGCCTCGGCGACCGGCAGGGTCACCTTCCACCACTTCACGACGAAGGTGTGGATGACGCCCGCGCTGTCCGCGTAGTAGGCCTTCATCCCAACCTTGAGGGTGTGGTTGACGTACGCGTCGTGGAGGGGCTTCATCACGCTGTACGCGTGGCCCAGCAGGTACACGTTGTTCTCGCCCGCGCAGCCCCAGCGGTACATCAGGTTGTCGGGCGGACGGACGCGTTCGCAGGAGAACCAGGCCACGTTGCGGTTGATGCCGAGCGACGGGATCCAGACGTGGTTGCGGCCGGTGAGGGTGCTGGGGTCGAAGGCGGCCGGCTTGGGGGCGGGCGCCTTGACCGTGGCGGACGGGGCCTTGGTCTTGGGTGCCGGCGTTGCCTTGGGGGCGGGGGTGGCGCTCGGCGAGGCGCTGGGGGCCGGCGTGGCGACCGGCGTCTCGCGGTCGTTGACGTCCTGGACCTCTGTGGCGTCGAAGGCCGGCGTGGCGGTGCCGTAGGAGCCTGCGGCGGCGAAGGACGGCGCCGGGGTGGCCGGGGCCGGAAGCTCGATGGTCGGGGCTGCGTCCGGGGCGCCCTCGGCGCCGAGCACGGCGCCGGTGGGGTCCACGGCATCGCCCGTGATCGCCGGTGCGGCCGGGGCCACGATGGACGACAGGGAGGCGACGCCGACCAGGAGGGCCAGCGCGATGGGGGCGAGGCGGCGGGTGGTGAGCTCCATGGCCGAAGCATCGGCGCGTGGGGGCACCGCTTCGACGGGTCTGTCGTAGGGGTCACGCCAGTACGCAGCGTGGGGTACCACCCGGGTCTGGTACCGATCCGTGCGGGAAGGTGCGGTCCGGAGCGGGTACGGGGCCCATGACCCCCCGAACGGGCCAGTGGGCGATCTTGGCCCGGGACGTCAGCTGCGGCGGTTGCGCTTCGCGTCGCGGAGGCGGGCGAGTGTGTCCTCGGCGGACGTGCCGGGCGTCGTCGGGGCGGCGGGCTTGGCGGGAGCCGCGGGCGGCGCAGGGGACGGGGCGGGTGCCTTCGGCGCGGGAGTGGACGCCCCGGGTCCGGCGGACGCAGCGGCCTTCGGCGGGGCCTTCGGGGCGGGCCTTGGCGCCGGCGCATCCGGGATCGCGGTCGCCTCTCGATCGATGGTCGCCA
>CAIYZX010000205.1 GCA_903930745.1 uncultured Chloroflexota bacterium
GCCAGCACGAAGACCGCGGCCACGTTGACCAGCGGGAGCTGGTTGGGCCGCGAGTAGTTCGCGAAGATCCAGATCGGCAGGGTCTGGACGCCGGCGCCCGCGGTGAAGTTGGTCACGATGATCTCGTCGAAGGAGAGCGCGAAGGCGAGCAGCGCACCCGCCACGAGGGCCGTCCGGAGGGCGGGCAGCGTGACGCGCCGGAAGGTCCGGAACGTGTCCGCGCCCAGGTCCGCGGAGGCCTCCTCGAAGGTGCCGGAGGTCCGCCGGAGCCGCGCGATGACGTTGTTGTAGATCGTCACGATGCAGAACGTGGCGTGGCCCACGATGATCGTGGCGAGGCCCAGCTGCGTCCCCAGCGTCCGGAACGCCGTGTTCAGCGCGATGCCCGTGATGATGCCCGGCAGGGCGATGGGCAGGATCACCAGGAACGAGATCGTCTCGCGCCCGAAGAACCTGTAGCGCTGGACGGCGACCGCGATGAGCGTGCCCAGCACGAGCGCAATCGCCGTGGCGCCCAGGGCCGCCAGGACGGACGTCCCAACTGCCGCGCGGACGGCCTCGTCTGCGAAGGCCTTGGCGTACCAGTCCAGCGTGAGCCCTTCGATCGGCCACGTGGCCACGCCCTTCGCGTTGAACGAGTACAGGACGATGATCCCGATCGGGACGTAGATGAAGGCCAGGATCAGCGCCGTGGCGATCCGCAGGGCGATCCGGGTGCCGCGCGACAGCTGCATCAGAGGGCCTCGAAGGCGCCGAGGCGCCGGGCGATCAGCAGGTAGCCGATCATGATGACCACGGGGACCATCCCGTACGCGGCGGCGAAGGGCTGGTTGCCGGCCACGCCCAGGAAGTCGTAGATCACGTTGCCCAGGAACTTCGTGTTGGAGACCAGCGTGGGCGTGATGTAGTCGCCCAGCGTGAGGCTGAACGTGAAGATGGAGCCCGCGATCACGGACGGCAGGACCAGTGGCAGCACCACGCGCCGGAAGGTCACCAGCGCCCGGCCGCCAAGGTCCGACGAGGCCTCCAGCAGCGAGCCCGGCACCCGCTCCAGCCCCGCGAAGATGGGGATGATCATGTACGGCAGCCACAGGTAGGTCTCCACCAGCCAGACGGCGATGTCGCCGTAGCCCGGGCCGTGGAGTCCCAGCGGTGCCAGCACGCCGTTGAGCACGCCGCTCTCCGAGAGGATCAGGCGCCACGCGTAGACCTTCACGAGATAGCCGGACCAGAGCGGCAGCAGGATGGAGACCACGAGCAGGCCGCGCATCCGCGCGGAGGCGAGCTTCGCCATGTAGAAGGCGATGGGGAAGGCCAGGAGCACCGTGGTGAGCGAGACGAGCGCCGCCATGAAGACGGTCCGCAGCGCGATCGTCCGGTAGACCTCGGTGGTGGCGATCTCGAGGTAGTTGTCCAGGTTGGGCTGGTAGACGAGGTTCCCCGTGAACGAGTCCACGGACCAGAACGACGAGACCAGGAACAGGACGAGCGAGCCGAGATAGGCGATGACCAGCCAGCCAACCGGGGCGGCCAGCAGCGAGCCCAGTCGCAACCGCGGGTGGCGGTGCATGAACGAGGCGAGCCGCCGCTGGGGCGAGGCCGGGGGGAGGTGCAGGGCGGAGCCCTGGTTGGTCATCTGTGGAGTCACCGGTGCGAGGGCCGGCCCCCGGCGCGCGAGGCGTCGGGGGCCGGAGGGATTGCCGTGGTGCGAACCCGGTGCGGAGGACCGGCCTAGGAGCCGGTGATCTCCGTCCAGGCCTTGGTCCACGCGTCGAAGTCCGTGCAGACGGCGCCGCGGCCGTCGAGGCAGTTCTTCGTGGGCGTGTTCCAGTACCAGACCTTCTTGAAGTAGTCCTCGTCATTCGCATGGAACGTGTCGCAGTGGCCGGGCGAGAGCTTCTCCGCCTCGGCGCACGCGGCCGTGCTGACCGGGGCCTCGCCGAACCAGACCGTCGCCATCGCATTGGCCGTGGGCGAGATAATCCAGTCCATCCACTTGTACATGCAGTTGGGGTGCTTGGCCTTCGAGGACAGCATCCAGGTGTCGGACCACCCGGTGGAGCCCTCCTTGGGCAGGACCGCGCCCACCGTCTCGGACTCCGTGTTCAGGACGTTCGCCTGGTACTGCCAGGCCGTGCCCACCACCATGTCGCCGTTGGCGAAGCCGTCGATCTCCTCCTGGGCCGTGCCCCAGTACTTGCCGATGAGGCCCTTCTGGGTCTTGAGCAGGTCCACGGCGGCCGCGAGCTGCTTCTCGTCGAGCGAGTACGGGTTCTTGATGCCCAGGTCTGGCTTCGTGGCCATCAGGTAGACGGCGGCATCC
>CAIYZX010000206.1 GCA_903930745.1 uncultured Chloroflexota bacterium
CGGCGTGCCCTTGGCGGACATCGCGGTGCTGGGCCTCAACGGCGAGGTCGTGCGCGTTGACGAGCCCGGTCTCGTGGTGACGGACACGGACCGGATCGACTGCTTCCCGCCAACCAGCGGCGGTTGAGCAGGCACCTGCGCAGGGCGCGCCGTGACGTGGCCGTCCCGATGCGCCGGGCGAGCGTGGCCTGTCAGCCGAGCGGCGCCTCGCCCCAGGCGGCGAGCGCGGCCTCCACGGCTCGATGGATCCGCATCCAGGCGCCGTGGAAGTGCGGTGACTCTCGGCCGGTGGACTCCCGGCAGTACAGGCCGCGACGGACCTCCACCATCACGGAGCGCACGCGCGCGTCCGAGCGGTAGTGGCGCTGCGGGACCATCGTGCCGGCGAAGGGCGTGTCCACCGCCACCCGGAAGCGCTCCGCCTCGAACGCCGTCCGGAGCGCGTCCACGAGCGCCGGAGGCGTGTGGAACGGGTCCGTGCCGATGCAGATGTCCGGCCTGTCGGGCCGCTGGTCCGCCTCCGATGGGAGGGGCTTCGTGGCGAACGAGTGGCCGTCGATGATCAGGCAGCGGCCGTCGCGCTCCAGCACCTCGTCAACCATCCGGGTCAGGTGGTCGTGGTACGGGGTGAAATAGCGGTCGATCAACTGGCGGCGCCGGGCGGGCGTCAGGCGCCTGATCTGGCGGCCATCCGTGGCTCGCGTGTAGACCGCGCCCTGCCCCACCCTGGCCATGGGCTCCAGGGCGTCATCCTCGAAGCGTTCCGGGTCCACCACGAGACGCGAGTGGTGGCCGATGACGCGCGTGGCGCCATGCACGTGCAGCAGCTCGTCCACGAGATGGTCCGTGAGGCGGACGAGCTCCCGCTCCAGCTGCGCGTCCGAGAGCAGGATGCCGCGCCGGACCGGGTACGGGATGTACTGGCTCGCGTGCGGGATGTGCAGGACGACCGGGCGGGTCCGGCCGGGTCCGCCCTGCAGCTTCACGGCCTCGCGGGCCTCGCGGCGGAGCGCGTCCTCGATGGCGCGCTCGCGGTCGGCGAGTCCGGCGGCGAAGGGCCCGAGCAGACCCGCGGACCGGTTGGGCAGCACGCGGATCCGGTCGTAGTGCGCGCGCTGCTCGGCCTGGATGGCGATGAGCTCCGCGGAGGACTCCAGGAGCGCGGGGTTGACCGGCGGGTCCGGGGGGCGGCGCCAGCTGCGGGCGGGCGTGTCGTCGTCCCACATGCTCATGCCTCCCACGGGAGCGCGATGTCCGTGCGGCCGAAGTGGCCGTACGCCGCGGTCTGGCGGTAGATGGGACGGCGGAGGCCCAGCCGCTCGATGATGGCGGCCGGCCGCAGGTCCAGCTGCTCGTCCACCAGGGCGGCGATGCGCGCATCGTCCCAGCCGGGCGCGGCGGTGCCGAAGGTCTCCACGGACACCATCACCGGGCGGGCCACGCCGATGGCATAGGCCACGGACACCTCCGCCCGGCGCGCGAGGCCCTGGGCCACCACGTGGCGGGCGGCCTGGCGGGCGGCGTACGCGCCGGAGCGATCCACCTTGGTGGCGTCCTTGCCGGAGAAGGCGCCGCCGCCATGGCGCGCAGCCCCGCCGTACGTGTCCACGATGATCTTCCGCCCGGTGAGCCCCGTGTCCCCGGTGGGCCCGCCAACCTCGAAGGAGCCGGACGGGTTGAGGTGCAGGGCGGTCCACGGGCCCATGAGCGCGGCCGGCACCACGGCGCGGACCACCTCCCGCTCCAGGTCCTCGCGGATCCGCTCCAGCGGCACGCCCGGGTGGTGCTGGGCGGAGACCACCACGGCGGTCACGGCCGCCGGCCGCCCCGCGGCGTCGTACCCCACGGTGACCTGGGCCTTGCCGTCCGGCCGCAGGTAGGCCAGCGTGCCGTCCTTGCGCACCGCGGTCAGGCGACGGGCCAGCCCGTGGGCGAGGTGGATGGGCAGGGGCATCAGCGCATCGGTCTCGTCCGTGGCATACCCGAACATGACGCCCTGGTCGCCCGCCCCGAGGTCACCGTGGTCGCCCGCGTCGCCGTCCACCGCCGCGCCGATCTCCGGCGACTGGCGCCGGAGGCCCACGGTCACCGCGCACGTGTCCGCATCGAGGCCGTACGCCGCGTCCGTGTAGCCGATCTCGCGGACCACCGCCCGGACGAGCGCCTCGTGGTCCACGGTGGCACGGGAGGTGATCTCGCCGTGCACCCAGATGGCATTGCCGGCCGCCACGGTCTCGCAGGCGACTCGCGCAAACGGGTCCTGGGCGAGGTGCGCGTCCAGGACCGCATCGGAGACCTGGTCGCAGAGCTTGTCCGGGTGGCCCTCGGTCACGGACTCGCTGGTGGCGAGGGACGCGAAGGCGGGGATGGGTGTAGGCATGGATCGCTGCTCCCTGCACGGTTGCCGGGAGTCCGCCGGCCGGATCACCGCGACGCGCACAGCGGCGCCAACGGCGGTCCATGGAGCGGACCCTGACCGCATCGCCACAGCCTTGGCACCATGCCGATCCCGGGTGGACCGGCGGTTGCCCGCGTCGTCACGGGGCTGTATCCCTCGGACGCTGTCTGGATGCGAGCCGCTCTTGCGGCTCGACGATCATAGCACGGATCGCAACTTGCGATCAACCGTGAGCACAATACGAGGCGCCCATTCGACGCCACCGCCCGCGAGGGCCGACACTGCGTGCCATGCGGCAACCCGGCAACCGGCTCCAGCGCGCCCTCGAGCCGGCGCTCGCCCTGGTGACGGCGTTCCTGATGGGCGCGGTCCTGATCGTGATCACGGACGTTGAGCACCTGGCGCTGCTGGGCACGGACCCCGTCGCGGCCATCGGCGGGGCCCTCGCCGGCGTGGCGGAGGGCTACTGGGCGCTGTTCGCCGGTGCCCTGGGTGACCCCGGGCGGATCGTCACCGCACTCCAGGGCGGCAATCCGCAGGACATCGCCGCCGCGATCCGGCCCCTGTCCGAGACGCTCCTCATCGCCACCCCGTTCATCTTCGCGGGGCTGGGCCTGGCGGTCTCGTTCCAGGCCGGGCTCTTCAACCTGGGCGTGGACGGCCAGTTCGGCATCGGCGGGCTGGGCGCCATGGTCGCCGCCGGGATGGTGGCCGGACGGATGCCGATGCTCATCGGGCTCGCGGTCGCGATCGCGGGTGGCGCGCTCGCCGGGGCCGCCTACGGGTTCCTGCCCGGGCTCCTGAAGGCGCGCACGGGCGCCCACGAGGTGATCACCACGCTGATGCTCAACGGGGTGGCGGGCAATCTCGCCTACCTGCTGGCCGGGCTCTTCGGTCTCGGGATGCTGCCGGCGGACGTGCCCTTCGTCCCCCGCCTCCTGGACCTGCGGACGATCCGCGTGGACTACGGGTTCATCGCGGCGCTCGTCGTGGCGGCCCTCGTGTCGGTCCTGCTCTTCCGGACATCGCGCGGCTTCGAGCTGCGCGTCACCGGGCACAGCGCCACCGCCGCTCGCACGGCCGGCATCCGCTCCGGGCGCGTCACGATGGCCGCGATGGCGCTCAGCGGTGGCCTCGTGGGCATGGGTGCCGCGTTCTACGGGCTGGGCCCGGCGCTGGGGACCGGCGGCGATGCGCCGATGAACCTGGGATTCGTGGCCATCGTGCTTGCGCTGCTCGCCCGCCGGCGACCCGGCGGCGTGGTGCTCGCGGCGATCCTGTACGGCGCCCTGACGACGGGGGCCAAGACCATGGTGACCGCCACGGGCATCCCGCTCGCGCTCCTCATGGTGATCATCACGTTCGCCATCGCCCTGCTGGCGGCCCCAGGCCTGGTCCGCCGGCTGTGGCGCCTCCGGGACCCGGGCCAGGACGCGAATCCGTCGGCCATGGCTACCGCCTTGTAACCAGCCGTTCGCCGGGACGTCATGTCCGCGGCGCAGGATCGCTCGCAGTCCTCCCCAGCAGGCACGAGGTGCGAGATGGATCGTCCAGCCGGCCCTTCCGGCGTCGCCAAGGCGATCGCCCCCCTGGTGGCGATCGCTCTCCTTGCGGGCGCAGCGGCCTGCGGCCGGCCCGACACCCCCACGATCACCCCGGAGGCGACCGCGAGTGATGTGACCACGGGCGCGCCGATGACGCTCACCAGCCCGGCCGTGGCGGACGGGCGCCTCCTCCCCGCGTTCCGGTGCGAGCCGAAGGTCAACGGCACGGAGGCCTCGATCCCGCTGGCCTGGTCCGGCGTCCCGGCCGGCACGGCATCGCTGGCGATCGCGATGCACCACCACCCGGACCCCGCGCGCGAGGACCGCGTGAACGGCTATCTCGAGGTGTGGGGCATCCCGCCCACGGTCACCGCCCTCGCCCACGGCGCCGCCGACGATGGACCCTGGCTCCTGGGCGCGAACAAGGACGGGGTGGCGATCTCGTACACCTCGCCCTGTTCGAAGGCCGCCGGCACGCACACGTACATCGTGGAGCTGTTCGCCCTGGCGGAGACACCGGCCAGCCTGCCAACGCAGAGCTCC
>CAIYZX010000207.1 GCA_903930745.1 uncultured Chloroflexota bacterium
CCCGGAGCAGCCGAAGGAGCCCGTGCGCGAGCGCGGCAAGACCGTTCACGGGGAGGCGGCGAACGCCGGCCACCGTGTCCTGGCCCCGGACGATGCCGAGGTTGAGGCCTACCTCGAGGTGGCGCTGGACGCGCCGCCGCCGGACCGCGCCCCCACGGACCCGCCCGCGGCCGCGCTCCAGCCGGAGCCCGGCGTGGTGGCCGTCCTGGACTTCGGCTCCCAGTTCGCGCAGCTGATCGCCCGCCGCGTCCGCGAGCTCAACGTCTACTCGGAGCTCCTCCCGCACGACACCCCGCTCGCGGAGCTGGAGCGGCGCGGCGTCCGCGCGATCATCCTCTCCGGCGGCCCCAACAGCGTGTACGACGAGGGCGCCCCCAAGCCGGACGCCTCCATCTGGACCGGCCGCCTCCCGGTCCTGGGCATCTGCTACGGCGCCCAGCTGATGGCCCGCGAGCTGGGCGGCGACGTCCAGCCCAGCGCCAAGCGCGAGTACGGCCCGGCCACCGTCGTGGTGACCCGTGGCGGCCCGCTCTTTGACGGCCTGGACCGCGAGCAGCCCGTCTGGATGAGCCACGGCGACTCCATCACCCGCCTCCCGGACGGCTTCATGGCCACCGCCCAGACGGACTCCACGCCGTTCGCCGGCCTGGCGTCGCCCGCGCGGAACATGTACGGCATCCAGTTCCACCCGGAGGTGGTCCACACCCCGCGCGGCAAGGACCTCCTGCGCAACTTCGTCCTGGGCATCGCCCGGGTCCTGCCCGCGTGGACGCCCGCCAACTTCATCGAGACCACGGTGAAGGAGATCCGCGAGCGCGTGGACCGCCACACCGCCGCGGGCTCCGGCTCCGGCCAGGTGATCTGCGCACTCTCGGGCGGCGTGGACTCCGCGGTGGCCGCGGCGCTCGTGCACCGCGCGGTGGGCGATCGCCTCACCTGCATCTACGTTGACCACGGCCTGATGCGCAAGAAGGAGTCGGATCTCCTGCGCGTCACGTTCGAGGCCAACCTGGGCATGAACCTCGTGATGGTGGACGCGCGCGAGCGGTTCCTGGAGCGCCTGGCCGGTGTCACGGACCCGGAGCAGAAGCGCCGCATCATCGGCAACGAGTTCATCCGCGTCTTCGAGGAGGAGGCGGCGAAGCTTGGGCAGATCGACTTCCTGACCCAGGGGACGCTCTACCCGGATGTCATCGAGAGCACCACGCCCGAGACGAAGACCGCCCAGAAGATCAAGACGCACCACAACGTGGGCGGCCTGCCGGCGGACCTGCGCTTCCAGCTCATCGAGCCGCTGCGCTACCTGTTCAAGGACGAGGTGCGCCTGGTTGGCACGGCCCTGGGTCTGCCCGATGCGATGGTCCAGCGCCAGCCCTTCCCGGGCCCGGGTCTCGCGATCCGGATCATCGGCGAGGTCACCGCGGAGCGCCTGGACACGCTGCGTGACGCGGACTGGATCGTCATCGACGAGATCAAGGCCGCCGGGCTGTACCGCAGCGTCTGGCAGTCGTTCGCGATCCTGACGCCGGTCCGCTCCGTGGGCGTCATGGGCGATGGCCGGACGTACGCGAACGTGGTGGCGATCCGCGCCGTGACGTCCGAGGACGGGATGACCGCAGACTGGGCGAAGCTCCCGTACGACCTGCTGGCGAGGATCTCGGCGCGCATCGTGAACGAGGTCCCGGGCGTCAACCGGGTGGTCTACGACATCAGCTCCAAGCCGCCCGCCACCATCGAGTGGGAATAGGACGGCTCCGAGGGTCCTGGACCATTTTGGGGGGTTGGGGAATGGGCGACGGGGGTTCACAATTCACCCATGGCCGATGAGATGACCGTGCCGGTGCCGCGTTGCCCGTGGTGCTCGGTTGAGCTGCCCCTCCCGGGGATGGAGCGCTGCGAGGCGTGCGGCGCCGCGCTGATGTCCACCTCCGGGTCCGACCCGGAGATCAAGGGCGTCACCACGCTGGACCCGGAGGCCATCCTGCGCGCCCGGGCCGAGGTGGCGCGGCCCCGCAACCGCTTCCTCTCGTTCCTGACGGGCGACACGGACGTTGACACGTCCCGGCCCGCCTCCGCGGAGTCGCTGGCGCCGCCCGAGGACGCCGTGCGCCGCGAGATGCTGCGCCTGGAGATGGAGGCCGAGCAGGCCCGCCTCGAGGCGGACACCATCGCGCGCAAGTCCGATGCGCTGGCCTCGCTGGGTGTCCACCTGGCGGACCTGGCGGCGGCCGACGAGCGGGATCCGGGCGAGGGCTCCTAGCCACCGCACGGCTGCGTGCCCGCTTCGGCGGACGAGGCGCTGATCGCCGGTAGACTCGCCGGACGATGCCCGAACGACTTCCGCACCC